>JACRBO010000496.1 GCA_016219235.1 Chloroflexota bacterium | reverse complement strand
TTGATGGAGTTGAGGTGCGACAACACACCCGTATCGGCGTTGCGCGCATACGTCGCAATCGAGTCGCCGACATTGCCCGTGACGTACACACTCAAGCCATCGGGACTGACGTAGACTTGCAAGGGCGTCGCAAACTGATCGGCTGCGGCGAGATCGCTGCTGGGATACGTATCGATCAGCGTCAGGGTGTAATCGGGATCGACCGAGTACGCGACGAGCGCGCTATCGCCCGCATCGGCCACATAGACGTGCTTGCCATCGGGCGAGACAGCCACGCCATACGGCCCGGCCAGCGTGCCTAGCCCCGCGTCGGTGCTGCTGTGCATGGGGAAGAAGAGTTCCTTGGCCTTGATGGTAGTGCAATTGACGTTGTACGAGACAGTCGGATGAGCGGGATCATTGGTAGCAAAACTCAAGACGGCCGTTGCCAACCCGATCGAATTTCCCGCGCAATTCAGGCCGATTTGCTTGCTTGCGCCGCCGTCGTTGATGGCGATGGGGAACGTCGAGACGAGCGTGATCGCGCCGAACGGCGTGCTGACCAACGATACGCCGCTCATCACCAATTGCGCATTGCCCGTTTCTTTCACCGTCAACGTAAAGGCTTTCGATATGCCGACGACGGTGGTCGTTGCGATCGGGCCGGGGAGATTGGGCGTAGAGCCGAAGCCCGCCGCGACCGGCGTTTGCCCGGTACATTGCAGATTGAAACTGACGTTGGCTTTATCGGGATCATTCGTGTTGAACGACAGCGTCGCCGTGCGCAGGCCGTTGGCGCCGGGCGTGCAACCGATCGACACTTGATCGGCGCCCAGGTAACCCAGCGTGGACGCCATGCCGCTGACCTTAAAGTCACCGGCATGCGCGCCGCCAATCGTCGCATTGCTAATCGTCAGATCGGCCGCGCCGCCATTGAAGACGGTCAGGGCATCGGTCTTGGTGTAGGTGTTGCCCACCTGAAAGGTGCCGAGATTGATCGGGCCAGGGGCAGCCGGGAGTGAACTGAATTCGGGCGACGCATCATCCAATTCAAACGGGCCGATGTCGAAGAACGGCAGGCCAATTCCATCGCCGTTCATCGGGCGCGGCTGGCCGCGCACATCCTGATTGCCCACGTCGGGATCATCGGCAGGATAAGCGGCGGGCGCGATGGCATCGACCAGCGGGCTATCGGGTTTGGGTTTTTGCGTCAACAGGCCTGGCAGCAGACCGCCGTTGGGCGCGGGCGGATCGAGTTTAGGGTCGGCGTTGTGCTGATCGGTGGGATCAGGATCGCCGTCGTCGCAGGTGTCATCGCTGAACGAGTTCTGGCCTTTGCTGTCGATGGGCGCGACCGAACCGATCGGCAGTTTGTCGTCCAACGGATTTTGATCGCGGCAGTTTTGCGGCAAATTGCCAGTCCACACCGACAGGCGGAACTCGGCTTTGTCGTACTGTGAATCGTGATTGTAGATGCCGCCGCCCTGACTATCGGCGATGTTGCCCGTGAGCGCTCCGCCGATCAGATCGAGCGAGGCGACGCTGCTACTGCCATTGAGGTTGGCGATGGCCCCGCCCTTAACGCTGGCATTGTTGCCCGCAAAACCGACGAGTCGCATGACGATGGTGCCGTCGTAGTCGTTGGAGATCGCGCCGCCGTCGCCGTAGACGCTATTGCCCGTGAAGGTGCTGCGCTTGAGGATGAGCGGGCTGATATTGCGAATCGCGCCGCCGCTGCCCAAAGACGCCGCCAGCCCCGCGCCGTTGCCCACAAACGACGAATCGGTGATGGTCAGATCGACATCGGCGCTATGGAAGATCGCGCCGCCTACGCCTTCGGTGGCGTAATTGCCGGTGAAGAAGGTGCGCTTGATCGTCATGGGATAGACGTTGCCGGACGCGCTGGTATAGATCGCGCCGCCGCCTTCGCCGGTGGCGCTGGGCAAGAGCGTGCCTTTGACGACGTTGCCGGTGAAAGTGCTATCGATGATCTCCAACCGACCGCCCTTCAACGCGATCGCGCCACCGTTGGTGTTAGCCGTGTTGCCCGTGAAAGTGCAGGCTGTGCAGGACAAATCCCACGTCGTGCGAATCGCGCCGCCTTCCATGCCGGCGGACACTGCGCGATTGTTGATGAATTTGCCGCCCGCGATGACGGCCTTGCCGTCGTTGTTGATCGCGCCGCCGCCCGGCCCGCTGGCTTGATTGTTCTCAAACTTGGTGTTGACTAGATTGATCTCGCCGCGATTGTCGAGCGCGATGTATTTGGAGTTCTTGACGGTGACGTTGATCAAGTTGAGGCGGCCATTGCTTTCCACGTCTAGCGGAATTTGATTGGCCTGCGTCGCGTCGATGGTGATCGGCCCATGCAGCGTGACGGTGTTGATGATGTTGGGCAGTTGCCCGCCATCGATGGCGTTCGACAGCACGATCGTGCCCGCCACCGCGAACTTGATCGTGGTGAAGCCGTCCTTCGATTGGGGACAATCGTTGGGCAGCGAGTTGTTGATGGCGTTGTCGAACGCTCGCTGCATGGCCTCGCGCAGCGAGCATTTGCTGTCGTTGGGGTTCATCACATCGAGCAGCGTGGTCACCGTCAACGTGGTGTTGGCGGCCTGCGTGACGCGCGCAGCGTTGAGCGCGATGATCAGCGCCATGATGACGGTCAGTACAGCAGTAAAGCGGCGTGTGACTAACATACGATCTCCTCCCGGTTGTGGTAGGGGCGAGGCATTTGCACAGGATCGTGAGTCAATCAGTTGTGCTTCCCCAGCGACCAATCCTGTCAGCGCAGCGTTGATGGCAAATGCCTCACCCCTACGTTAAGCATAACGCAAAGCCGCCACCAGTCAGTGGCAAAAAGTGATACCTTTTGTGATACAAGTCGGGTTGTTGGCTGATGGGGATCAAACTGCGGCAGAGTATATCACGCCGAATGGGCTAAATCGACGGTGGGCGCGAGATTTGACAAGGTTATTACCGGCTTCAGACCAGAGGTGATCGGGGCGAATCGATTTGCAGCAATCACTACCCGAAGCGACCAGCAATTCTGAAGCGCTCCCGACGGATTTGGCAATCCAGCAGGAGCATATCTGCCACAATAAGAACTGCTGCGAAGACCGCCCGGCGATGAATCGCCGGGCTACTACAGTGCCGGATCAATCCGGCTAAACCCGATTCATCGGGTGCGGTTGCGTAGCCCGAAGATTCATCTTCGGCTTCGGCGGGCTTCACCAGCAAGATCTTCGGACAGAAGCAACCGAAACAAAAACCCGGAACCACCAGCGCGGTTCCGGGGGTTTCAATTCAGCCAGCCATGCGGTTCACGCACCCAGCTAAGGCCCTGTCAGAAGAATGCTTTGAATCTGTGCCGCCAGAGCAGTCAGCGTTTCTTCTGGTACACGGTCTTTTTCGGCCACGCCCAGATACCCGAAAACCTGACCGCCGCGACGATCTTCCGGCTGATCCGCCATGCGCGGCACAAGGTGGAAATGAACGTGCGGATGTTCGGCCTGTTCGGCAAATTGAATCACGTAGGTCTTGACACACCCGGTGACTTCACGAAGTGCGATCGACACCCGACGCAACAGTTGTCCCAACTCCACGGCCTCGTCCTCGGTGAGCGCGTCAATGGCTTCGATATGCCGACGCGCCACCAGCACCAGCCAGCCGGGCAGTGAGGTGTTGTAGCTGTGGACAACATCCCAGAATGGCGTGCGCAGGATGTTGTCCCACATGGGAGCGGTGCCGGTATCGCGCCGCGCAATCAGTTCGCAGGTTCTGCAGTGTTTTGGCGGGGTCAGGTTATCCATGTGGATGCTCATTATGCTACAAGAGACGCCCGCGTAGAGGTGGGCGGGAGGCAACAAACCCGAAGCCGATTGCTCGACTCCGGGCCTGATCGTCTTGCGCAGTAAGCATTACGCGTCATGCCTCAGTGGCAATGGCCTGCTCCAGCGCCTCGATCAACGGCGGCAAATCAGCCGAGATAATGCGCCACACAATATCGAGATCGATCGCGCCGTAGCCGTGAATCAGGCGGTTACGCAGCCCGATGATCTCTCGCCACGGAATGTCAGTGTAGCGGTCCTGGACTTCGTCGGGAACACGATTGGCTGCTTCGCCGACGATTTCGAGCAGCCGCACCAGCGCCAGACTCAGCACTCGATCGGTGTTTAAGTCTGCGCGCGATCGACCTTGCGTAAGCGCCACCGCTTCACGCGCGTGGTCAAGCATGTCTTGCAGTCGAATGAGCAAGTCGTGTTTAGACATAGACTGCCACCTGTTCGCGCTGGACGTCGTCGCGGAAACGCGGACTCAGCCATTGCGGCGTGTTGAGATCGACGGCGCGCCCCAGAATCTGCGACAACTCCAGCTGCATCGCGAAGAAACTCAGCCCTGGAACGTACTCCGGCTCAAACTCAACCAGCACATCCACATCGCTGTCGGGCCGAAAATCCTCGCGCACCACCGATCCAAACAGGGAAAACTTGCGAATGTGATTACGCCGGCAAAAGTCTGCGATTCTGTCTTGTGGTAGGTTGATTTGAATTCGAGTCATGGTCTTGCAGCCCTCATTCACTGGCGGCGTTTCCGATTGATTCAGCGCCGTCCAATGATCATTGTTCATTGATCATTGCACATTGTGCATCGCCCGCCACACTCTCTCCGGCGTGGCCGGGATTTCGTTCACCTGCGCGCCCGTCGCGTCGAGGATGGCGTTGACGACCGCCGGGCCGACGCCGTCCATCGGGATTTCGGCCACAGCCTTCACGCCGAACGGATGCGACGGCTCTTTCGTCTCGACGAAGATCACGTCGAGTTCGGGCATCTCGTCGGCGCGGAAGATCTTGTAGTCGTACAGGTCATTCGCCAACGAGCGACCTTGACCGTCATACTTCATTTCTTCGCACACGGCATAGCCTAGCGCTTGCGTCATGCCGCCTTCGATCTGCCCGCCCGCCGTCACGGGATTGACGATCACGCCAGAGTCCACGGCCATCACCAACTTATCGACGGTCACCTGCCCCGTTTCGGTATCGACCGTGACTTCCGCAAATTGTGCGGCGAACGGCGGCGGCGATTCTTTGGACATATACGAGGCCACCGCCATGATCTGATGCTGGTTCGCATGATGCAGCGAATTCAACGCGATCTTCTCTAACGACACTGACTGACCATCTGGTCCCCACGCGGCTCGATCGGCGAGATGAATCTGCTCGATCGGCAGCGGATAGCCGTTTGCATCTTGCAGCATGCATCTTGCAACTTCTTTTATCTGCTCCGCCACTTTCTCCGCCGCTTTCACCACTGCCGCCCCTGAAATATAGGTCGTTGACGACGCATACGCGCCCACATCAAACGGCGTGAAGTCGGTGTCGCTGGAGTACATGATGATGTCGTCGAGCGGCACGCCCAACACTTCGGCGGCCATTTGACCAAGCACGGTGTCTGAGCCGGTGCCGAGATCAGTCGCGCCGACAAGGCAGTTGAACGAACCGTCTTCGTTCAACTTGATCGAGGCCGCACCCATATCGAGATAGGGAATGGCCGTGCCCTGCATCACACACGCCACGCCGATGCCCTTGCGCAGATGCGGCTTACCGGGCACAACATGCCAATCGGGATTGGCGAACTTGCGCGCCCAATCGATCGACGCCGCGCCCTGCGCCACGCACTGCGGCAGCGCGCTCGTCTTGATGACCTCCGGACGCGGCTCGCGGCCTTCGCTCCACGCGCGAGAGAACGGATGCTCGTCGCCCGCGCGCACGACGTTCTTCAGACGAAATTCGATCGGATCGAGGCCCAACTCGCGCGCGATGCGTTCCATGTGAACGTCCACCGCAAACGCGCCTTGCGGCACGCCATAACCTCGGAACGCGCCTGCGGGCGGCGTGTTGGTGTAGACGATGTCGGCGTAGAAACGGATATTCGGAATCGGTGGATTGCCCTCGGTGGGTTGGCCCGTGTACAGGGCCATCGCTTTGTGGCCGGTGTTGCCCGTGACCGTCAGCGCGTGACAACCATACGCGCCCGTATCGCTGAGCGCATACATCGAATTTGCCGTGAGTTTGCCGTCGTTGGTCACGCCGGTCTTCAGCTTGATGCGCATCGGGTGACGCGAACGCGACGCGTAGAACTCTTCGCCGCGGGTGTATTCGAAGCGCACCGGGCGGCCCGTTGCGATGGTGAGGTGCGCGGCCACGTCTTCGATCAGCACTTCCTGCTTGCCGCCGAAGCCGCCGCCAATGCGAGGCTTGATCACGCGGATGCGCTTGGCCGACAGGCCCAACACCGGCGCAAGGATGCGGCGCACGTGGAACGGCACTTGCGTCGAAGTGCGAATGACCAGTCGATCGTCCTCGTCCCAATAGGTGACGACGACATGTGGCTCGATGTGCGCCTGCTGAACCTTGGGCACAATATATTCGGCCTCAAAAATCCGATCGGCCTGCGCGAACCCCTCGTCCACGCTGCCAATGTCGATGCGGATTTCTGCCGCCAAGTTCTTGCCGGGATCAGAATCCGCGAAGTTGATGTACTCCGGCTCGTCATGGATGCGAATGGCATCAGGCTGCATGGCTTCGCGCGAATCCAGAATCGCGGGTAGTTCTTCGTACTCGACTTCGATCAATTCGAGCGCGCGTTCGGCAATCTCTTCGGTCTCGGCGGCGACGAAGGCCACACGATCGCCGACGAAGCGCACTTTGTGATCGAGCGAGAAGGCATCCTGCGGCCCCGGCATCGGATCGGATTGGCCCGCCGTGGAGTAGGCCACGCGCGGCAGATCGTGATGCGTCAACACCGTAGCCACGCCGGGCAGTGCGCGCGCCTGGCTCACATCGATGTGCTTGATGCGCGCATGTGCGATAGGCGAATGCAGTATCTTCGCGACGAGCATCCCGCGCAGTTCGATGTCGTCGGCGAAGGCGGGCTTGCCTTGCACTAATTTGTACGCATCGACCTTGATCTCCGGCTTGCCGACGACCTTCCATTTGTCGCCATCGGGCGCGACGACCAGCGTGGGCAGCGGCGTCGTTTTAGTCAGTATGTCACCAGTGCCGCCTTCGACATCGGAAGCGGGTGGCCGCTGATCATTGAACAACGGAACGGCTTCGCCGCGCAGTTCGATCGGGGGTACGTCTTCACCGCGCATTATCGCGGCCGCACGCTGAACGGCCTGCACCGGTTTGATGTAGCCCGTGCAGCGGCACAGCACGCCGCTCAACACGTCGCGGATTTCGGCTTCGCTGGGATTGAGCGTGCGATCGAGCAGCGATTTGGCCGCGAGGATCATTGCGGGCGTGCAGTAGCCGCACTGGATCGCACCCACTTCGACAAAGGCGCGCTGTAAAGGATGTAAGGGTACGTTGCCTGTCCAGCCGTGCGTGGGGCCTGTGTGGGGCAAGATGGCATCTTGCCCTACTCCTTCGATGGTCGTGATCGATTTGCCTTCGACTTGCGCGGCCAGCAGGGTGCATGAATTGACGGGCTTGCCGTCGATCAGTACCGCGCAGGCACCGCACGAGCCATCGTCGCAGCCGTGCTTTACGCCGAAGTAACCGTTAGCGCGCAGCACGGCCAACAGACGTTCCTTCGGAGCGATTTCAAAGGTTTTTTCTTCGGAATTGAGGGTGAGGTGGAGGTCCATGTTTTCTCTCTGTGGCAAAGAAACCCGCTTCGAGTGAAACGGGTTTCGTGAGGTGTGGTGCAGGCGCTTCTATTATACTCAATTTTGGCGGGAGGCAAGTCTAATCCAGCCCCGATTCCTACTCGTACGATTCGACGATGACCCAACTGGCGGCCTTCAACATTGCCGCGCACTGCCGCATCGCTTCGATGACGGACGCCTCTCGACTGCGCGGATTTTGAGCGAAGGCCGCTCGGCGCTGTTCATCCCAGGCCGCTGCCTCCCACGATGTCAACAGCAAGCCGTAATCGACGTAGATCGGGTGGCCGGTATCGATCTGGCGATCACCATACTTCGTGAAAAACTCGCGCCGGTCCCACCACTCTGGAAAGTCCACGATCCAGCCGGGTTGGCCGTTCTGATCGGGACACACATAGACGCGCTCACGATAGGCTGGCATGTGGCCCCTCAAACAATTTGTTCAGTCGCAGGCAACGCACATTCAATTCTATCCGTTGATTTGTTAGCGCCGCATCCGTTGAGAACCATAATCCGCTTTTGTCCCGCGCAGCGTGTCCGATTCGCGCCGCGGTCCGTTGTCGGCCCGCTGCACGTTGGGTTGGGCGGCGATGATCTCCGCTTATTGAATTACGGAGCAGGCCACGCCCGGATT
>JACRBO010000473.1 GCA_016219235.1 Chloroflexota bacterium | reverse complement strand
TTGCGACTGCGAATGACGGCGCTCAACCAGAAGTTGGGCACATAGAAACCGATGACCATGAAGATGACTAGAAACAGCAGGCTAATTAAAGTTGGCTGTTGCAGCAGCACCTTGAAAATCACGAAGCCCAGCACGCCGCCCACGATCGTTGCGATGAATTTCAGGCCCAGGAAGTTCAGCACGTTCAGGCCGTGCGGCCGGCCGGCCGTTTCCAGTCGCTGGGTCAGCGCCTCGACGTTATAGCTGGGCGTCAAGTGGCCCAGGCGTTGCAGCGCGGTGCGCCACATCGGAACCAACACGCGTTCGCGAAAACTGGGCACGCTGGCTGTAAAGGCGTAGGCCTCCAGCAGGGTCGTGTTGGGATCATCGCTGAGGAAACGCGCCAGCTGATCGTCGCCTGTCGTCTCTGGTTTGGCGAGGCGCCGCCCGAACCAGAAAAACAACACACTCAAACCTACAGCCAGGCCTAACAACACGTTATACGGCATGACGTTGACTCCGCTTACACTTCCAACTGGATCAGGCGGCGAATGATCAGAAACCCCGTCACCATCATCACAAGTGCCCCGACGGGAATGCACAACGTTGGCCCCGGCATAAACAGGCGTGATTCATAGCTGGGATTCAACACCATCAACAACAGAAAGACGATGATGGGCAGCGCGGCCAGCACGTAACCGGCCATGCGCTGCTGCGCGGTCAACGCGCGCAGTTCGCCTTTGATGCGCACCCGCTCGCGGATCGTTTCACTGACGTTCTCCAGAATCTCGGCCAGATTGCCACCTACCTCGTAATGGATGCGGATCGCTGTGACGATCAAACGCAAGTCGTCGCTGGGCACGCGCTCGGTCATGCTGTCCAGCGCATCCATGGTGGCTTGTCCCAACCGGATGTCACGCAGCACTTGCGAAAATTCCCTGCCAGCGGGCGCGGGCATCTCGTGCGCCACAAAGTCGATGGCCTGTTGCAGGCCGTAGCCTGCGCGCATCGAGCCGGATAGCTGCATCAGCACCGTATGCAGTTGATCGTTGAAGGCTCGCAGGCGCGCACTCTGGCGCGTGCGCAAAAGTAGATAGGGCGTGACCGCGCCGAGCAGGCCAAACAAGGTGGCGGCGATCCATTGGTGCGTGAGTACCAGCCCGCCGATCAACCCCAGCGCGATCACGGCCAACCACAAAGCCAGATACTCAGTGGTAGTCACTTGCAGATCGGCCTGCCGCAGCAGACGCGCCAGCTGCTCACCAGCCGAGGCCGATCGTACGAGCTTGTCGACGCCCAGCACCAGATCACCGGCGCTGCTGAACCGCCGGGCACGCGCGGCCGATAGCGCGCCCTGACCGGGCAGCTGATCGCTGAGGTAATCTTCCAGCCGATTGGACGCGGGTACCTCGATAGCACGCCCCAGGCCAATGAAGATCGCCAGGATAGCCAGCGCGACCAGTAAGCCGATGAGCAATGGAATTTCCATGACAACTCCTGTGAACAGAGCGATCGGTCGCGTTTGCTCAATGCTCCAGCCGCCGTCCTCGGCGGTGATGTCTACGACAAGCCCGTGTCGCGGACAGCGCTTTGAGCGTTAGTTTAATCTGCTCTTAGCCTGGGGCCTGACCTGGCATCAAGCGTGCCAGCCAGGTGGCCGGCCGCTGACTGGGTACCGGCGTGGGCGAATTGGGTGCGGACGTTTGCGGCGAGCCGCTGGCCGGTTCTGCGCCCAGAAAGCGCGCCAGCTTGATAATGGCCTTGGAAACTGGGTGATTGCGGTCGCGCATCACAATGGGTTGTCCCTGGTTCAGGGCCAGCGCCATCGCCACTGGATCGCTGGGTATCACGGCCGTAACCGGCCAGCCCAGATGCCGCTCGATCTGCTCCAGTGGAATATCGTCTTTGCGATAGCCGCTCAACACCAGGACGAGCTTGCCTTTGGAATAATTCATCTTGACGGCGAGTTCCAGAAATCGCTTGGTGGCGCGGAGCGAGGCCACCGACACCGCCGTTACCAGCAGCACGCGCTGCGCCACATCCAGCAGACTCAACGTCGATTCGCCCAGACCGGCGGGCGCATCCACGACCACATAGCCGTGTTGTGTGGCCGCCACCGATTTGACCATATGCGCCAGGCGGCCTTCATCGGCTGTGAGGGCCGGATCAAAATGCGGCGGCGCTAGCAACAGGCGTATCCCACTGGCATGCGGAATCAACGTGCTATCGATGAGCTGCCGGTCGAGTTCGTTCACGTAAGGCAGCAGATCAGCGATCGATTTGCGGGCCATTACGTTGAGGGCCACATCCACGTCGCCGAATTGCAGGTCGCCATCGATCAACGTAACGGGCCGTTCAGCCTCTTGATGCAGTGCAATGGCCAGGCTGGTGGACAGGGACGTGCGGCCAATGCCGCCTTTGGGGCTAAACAAGACACACACCTCAGCGGCCTGATCATCGATGACCGTCGGCTGCGCCGCGCTTAAGAGCAGCCGCTGCTGGCTGAGCATGTCATAGGTTTGGCGCAGGCTGGTCATCATTTGCTCTTGTGTAAAGGGCTTCAACAAGAAGCCGCGCGCGCCGGCAAAGAGCGCCTGCTGTACATAGGGCATTTCGGCGGCGCCCACTACTAGCACAATCGCCGGGGCGATGGGCAAAGCGGCGATCGCCTGAATGCGTTCCAATTGTTTGGCATCCGGCACGGCGCTGTCCAGCAGCAAGATGTCGATCTTGCGCTGACTGGCGACGGTCAGTGCGCGTTCGAGCGTCGGTACCGCGCCGGCGAGTACGACGCCTGGCTCGGCGCGCAGCGTTGAGATGACCCACTCCGAGACCGGCTCGCGGGTCACGGCCACTAAGACGTTGATCAGTTGATGCTCCGACATTCAATCCCCCCGATTGAACTTCTAACACTAATCGGACTTGATACTAAGGCAATGGCTCCGGCACCTTGATGCCGAACTTGTCGGCCAGATAATTCAGCGTTACCGGTATGACCTGGAAGATCGACGTGAGTTTGGGCGGCCGCACGGCGATACTGACGTTTGCGCCCGAGTCCACGAAATATTTCAGCGTGACGGCATCTTGCGGATCAACGGCTACGATCAGGCCGGTGATCTTGCCGCGCGGCGGCGGCTGATTGCTGTTGGCTGGTTGTTGCACGGCTTCTTCCAGCGTCTTGACGACGGGCACATCTTGCAGAGTCAACAGCGTAACTTGCCCGCCTTGGCCTTCTTCGCCGCCGACGACGATGAGCGAGGCCATGATGTCGATGCGATCGCCAGTGTCCACATCGCCGGATTTGCTGAGCAGATCGGTCGCGGGCAGCGCCACGCCGAGCTTGTCGGCAGGGAGCAGCGCCGCTAACCTGGCGGTGGTGGTGATGCCGGACGCGCCGCCCGCTGACAACGAGGCGAGGTTTTGCGCCAGCAGTGGTTGCCCGGCCTCAACGTTCTGAAAGGAGAATTTGCCCACGGCGTCTTCCATACGAAAGATCGCGCCGCTGGGAATTTCATCCAGCAAAAAGTCGCGCACTTCCAGCGACTCGATCAGCACGACCTGGCGTGCGGCAATGGCCTGCTTCGCCACGATCACCGGTCGAGTTGGGGGGCGAACCGGTTCGGGTGCGGGCACGGCCTGTTGCAAGGCCAGTACTGCCAGCACACCGGCCACAATCGCCAGCAACAGCCCAGCTAAATAGAAGATCCAACCTCGTCGGAGTATCATGAGTGCCTGCCTGATGATAAAGATGAAAGACTCTCAATTGAATTGATCTACCACGGCCCTATCGTGGGCTACCACGGCCCTATCGTGGGCTACCACGGCACTAAGCGCGGCCGAAGCCCCACCGTCAGGTCTTCATAGCTTTCGAAGATCTGGCTGATGGCAAAGCCCCACACGTCGTTGGCGTCCACGCGGCTGATCTTGAAATTAGCGTAGCCCTGAATGACGACGAATTTATCGGGCGTGGCGGTGGGCGCGGGCAGCATGATCTCAAAGGGCACATCGACGGTATGGATCGGCAGTGCGGTCCCGCTGCATGTCTTCGGCCCGACGGTCAGGCGCAGCGTATAGCCGGCGTTGACGAAGGCGCTGTTGTTGACGCTCAAGCCCAGGTTCATGGCCCTGTCGGTGTTTCGTCTGATGTCAACGCTGGTGGTGGACGGCGTGGTGAAGAACGAACTCCATACCTGAGGCACGCCGCCCAGTAAGACGCTAGCTTGCAGCGGCACATTGGAGCAGCCCTGCCCACCCGGAAACGCTGAGCCAATGCCCAGTGTGATCAAGTTGACGGCGTAGCTGTCACCCTGGCGCAAGATCAACTGGCCGCTGTTAGAGCGCACGGTGTAATCCACGGCAATCGTGCTTGCCCCAAAACCATAGTTGCTGGATGCCCCGTGGCTCAGGCCCAGGCTGGATTCGGCAATGACGTTGATGCCGCTGAGATAATTGACTTGCGTCACCGCCTGCGTGCTCCAGATGGCTAGCGTGCCATTCCAGCCGGTCGACGTGACAGTGTTGATCGTCGTGGCGTAATCAGGGCCGGTGAGTTCCACGCCATTCAAAGCAATGTGCGTATCGGCGGGCAGCGGATCGTGGGTGAAGTCGAACCGCACCTCGAAGTCAAGCGGAGTGAACCAGGCTGCGCTGGCCGGACCAGCCTTGGCGATGTTGAGCGTGTAAGCCGCGGCCGTGCCGGCGTCGATGGGATAACCTGCGCTGACACCGTTACCCGACTGCGGTGTCAACGCGACCGAGAAGTCCGGGCGTGTCCACACGTAACCGTCGTAGACGATGGCGGCAATCACGTCGCCGGGCCGGTAGCCTGCCGTGTCCATCGCACCGGCCGCAAAGGCTACGCTGGCCCCGTCGAGGATGGCGACTTGCGATCCGACTTGCGGAAACGGGCCGGGATAACCGTGCTGATAAATCCACGCCTGGGACATATACTTTGCAGCATCGGCCTGCGAATCTGCGCCGTTGTAATATTCCAGCGCATATTGCGACGCGACGTTGCGAATATCCAGCAGCACCAGATCGCGCATGCTGCTGGCAGTGTTGTTGGTATCGGCGCTTTGCCCCACCAACACGACCTCCGGGCCGGTATTGCTATCGGCCAATGCGCCGTCCGAAGCAATGTATGGATCAACCGGGATGGGTACTAGGAACGGGCCATAGCGCCCGGCCCACGTCACGGTCACCGAATCGGTCGGATAAACGGGCGCGGCCTTGTTCGCGACGTGATCGATCATCGTGCCGCCCGCTTCGCCGTCGTAGCGTTGAATGGCAATCGGCATCAGGCCGCCGCCCGCGCGCACATCACACCGCGCCTGCGCCAGCATCGGTGACGGGGCACGCCCAAAGAACTGAGTCAAGACCGTCGGTACCACGCGCTGCACGGCCACGCGCACCTGCGGGCTGGCAATCTCGATGCCCTTCACCAGACCCGCGCCCGCGCCAAGATTTGTCGAGGGTGGATTGCTGCCGACATGTTCGGTCCAGCCGCCCAGATTCGTCGCAACGGCATTTTGAGCAGCGGCCAACGGCGTGGCGGTTGTGTCGTTCTGCGCGATGACACGACAGGCGGCTAAGGCTGCGCTATCGGCCACGTTCTGCAGATCGCGGCGGGCCAGATACGTCATCGCGCCGTCGATGGCTCATGAGGCGAAGACGATGAAGACCATGAACAGCATAATCGCCATCAGCGCGGCGGCTTGCCCGGTTTCCCGATCGTTAGGGGTGGCAACCTGAGAGGTGGTCATTGAATCTCCATCATAACGCTGCGTACAATCACCAGCGGCTGCGGAAAGACCGGCAGCGCCACCGCCACAATCGGCAGCGTGTAGCGATAGGTCACTTGTACAGTCAGTCGATCGCCTGGCCGTGGATCTGATGGATCGCCCGCGGTGTTATCCGGCTTCAGCAGCGTGATGGTCACATCACTCGACACGTTAAAACTGGGCGAGGTGGGCGACAGGAAACCCAGGGCCGTGATGCCCGTACCCGGATCGTAGATCGCTTTCTTCACGGTCTGCGCTAGCGTCAAGCCGCTGGAGGTGCTGGTCATGCGATAGACCGATCCCGCCCGCGCGCCTTCGCGCGCCGCATTGGTCACCTGGATGTACGAGTAAAACATGAAGACGGCGATGATCATGCCCAGCAACAGCACAAGCAAGAGCGGCAGCACTAAAGCCATCTCCACTGCCGATTGGCCGTGCTGGCGATTCGGCTCAGACTTGATTGACCGTCGCGGCTTGAATATCGTCATGGTGCAGGCGCCACTCCACCAGGCTCGATGCGCATGGTCGATTGCGAAGTCAGCGTAACAGTTCCGGCGTTGACCAGGCCAAACAGCAGTCGGCGCGGGCACGCCAGCGTCAGTGTGATGGAATCCAGTTCGCGATACGGATTGCCAATGACGGGTGTAGCCGGGCTATAGGCGATCGTTGTGGTGCATTGATCGAAAGCGACCAGCGCTCCCAACATCTGTTGCGACGACTGGCGGACAAAAGCGAGCCGCGCCGTATCGATCATGGCGACCTGATCAGCAAAGGCCTGACTGGATGAGGGAGCCGTTGTCGTTTGGTAGATCGCCCCCCCGCGTGCGCCTTCACGCGCCGCATTCGAGACATTGGCTAACGTGAACAACACCAGCGCGCCGTCCACCAACACAAACGTAAACGGCAGGATGATAAACATCAATACCAGCGCAAACTCCACTAGCGTTTGACCGTGCTCTGTATGGTTTGCCACTGGTTTGACACCACCTAGACACGAAACCTGCCAGTTCCTTTTTGAAGGTCTGGCAGGTCGAGAAGTAGAGTAGTGGGCTGTAACGACCATCTCGCACATACACTCAACTCATCTAGTTTTGCTCGCGCGTTGGTCAGCAATTCTCATTTTGGCAAAGGTGCTCCCGACGGATTGCCAAATCCGTCGCCGTAGCCGCTGGATTTGGCAATCCAGCGCGAGCGTCAAGTTCAAATTGAGAATTGCTGCGGGTTGGTCGTGCGCACGGCTAGAAATGACTTTCATCATGTATCATACCGGTCAAACGTCACACAAGTGACGGTTCCAAAGTATGAACTGTGTTCAAATCCTGCCAGGCCATTCAACGGTGGCAAAAATGGCCGACACCGTATCTTTTCACTTGAGGCCTGCGGTATAATAAATGCACGATGGGAGCAAGGGGAAAAACCGATCGTGCGACCAGGCGATGAAAGCCGGCTAATCGAGCAGGCCAAGCGGCATGATCCGGACGCGATCAGCGAGCTATACAGCCGGCACGTCGATCGGATCTACCAGTACGTGCGAAGCCGGACCGATGATTCGGCTTCCGCCGAAGACATTACGGCTGATGTGTTCTTGCGCGCCCTGGAGAGCCTGGCGGCCTTTGATGATCGGGGTGTGCCGTTTGCCGCCTGGCTCTATCGGATCGCTCAGGCGCGTGTCATCGATCACTGGCGGCATACCCAACGGCGGGCGACGGTGGCGTTTGACGACCATGATTTGCCGGAGTGGTTGGCCGCCGAAGATGTCGCCAGCATCGATATTCTGCAACATGGTCAGGTGCTGGCCGGATTGCAGCGCCTGACTGAAGAACAGCAGCAGGTGATCAACTTGAAATTCATGCAGGGCTTGAGCAATGCCGAAATTGCCCGGATCATGGACAAGACGGAAGGCGCGGTCAAGGCTTTGCAACGACGTGGTCTGGAAGCACTGGCGCGACTGTTAAATGATACCGAATCCCACTGACTTTGACGAGATCCTCGATGGTTGCCTGCTGGAAGTTACGGCCGGTCGATTGTCCGTAGAGGACTGCTTGCAACGGCACCCGCAGGTTGCCGCTCGGCTTGAGCCGTTGCTGCGGACTGCGGCAGAGGTCTGGGCAATACCCAGATCGTCCGGCCTAACTATCGAGAAGCGCCGCGCGATTGGGCAGCAGTTGCTGAATCGCGCGGTCCAGTCAAGGCCGCCAGTCGCGTCTCACCAGCCCGCCACGCCTGTTCACTCTCTGCGGCTGCGCTTCGGGCTCATTGCGATTATTGTCTGTGTATTGCTAGTGAGTGGCCTGGGCGTTGTGACCGCCTCGGCCAGTAGCTTGCCCGGTGATGTGTTATATTCGGTCAAACGCTTGACGGAACAAATCTCGCTGGCGACGGCATCCAGTTCATCCCAGGCAAATTTGCAGTTGAATGTGGCGCGGCGTCGTCTGGACGAATTTGAGGCGCTGGTTGCACGCGATGATGTCCGGCCCGAGCTGCTGGACGAAGCGTTGATCGCGATGTCGGCGGCGCTGCAGGTTGCAGCGCTCTTGCCAGAAGAGCAACAGCAGTGGGTGGCCGAGACAGTTGTCCGTCTGACCGACGCTCAGGCCGCACTAGCGGCCAATTCATCGGCCACAGCTTCGCTGGCGACTCGCGCGAGCCTGGAGGCCAGTGTCGCAGCGGCTTCGGCGACGCGTGAACGGGCGTTACAACTGGTCGATGTGTTGCCGCCGCCCGACTCTGCGACGGCCACTGCTCCTACGGCGACTAACACATCAACCTCGACTTCAATGCCGCGCGCGACGCCGAGCATCACGCCGACTCCCAGTGTTGGCACACCGACTGACACCGTGCTGCCCACATCTACACGGCCAGTTGTCAAGCCAACCGATAAACCGACGAAGACTCCTAAGCCGCCCAATACACCACCCGGCCTGGTAAAGACGCCCAATACGCCGCCTGGACAAGTAAAGACTCCTAAGCCTGACACTGTTCCGCCCGGTCAAGAGGATAAGACACCCAAGCCTAAGAAATAAATTACCCGCGGGCTGGCCTGTCTCGAACCACACAATTGATCCAGACACATGGCCGCTTCTTCGTTTTTCGAAGAGGCGGCCTGATTTTTGAGTAGGGGTGACTCAGATGGGTTGCCGCAGTTTGCCGATGACCGTGTGTGTTAGCGGTTGAAACATCTGGCGTATAGCCACTATTGCGGGAGCATCTCCCTATGGAGCGGGGACAGTTGGCGCTAGGCTTCAGTGTTGCCCAACATTAGTCGTGCTTCCAACTTCAGCCGGACTACTTCGCGATATTCAAGTTCCCAAACTTTGTTGACCGCATTCCAGCGACCACCGGCCGCCTGGATCGCTTGGTGTACGCTCGTTTCATGGGCTTCGACGCGGATCGACATCGGCGCCTCTGGCTTGATGCGCGGCGACCAGGCCGACTCTTCTACGACCAACTCCACCGTTTTATATCGCCGCTGGCGCTCGCGGTCATATCGATAACGAACCGCCACCAGCCGATCACCATACTCGATCACCAGTTTCTTGGTTCCCTTCTGCCCCGGCCTCAATGATAGTC
Source organism: Chloroflexota bacterium (assembly GCA_016219235.1). Next base: position 557 of record JACRBO010000473.1, on the reverse strand, counting down.
GCGTCTGCATAAGTATCCTTTCTTGCCGCAACCGGCCCAGGTATCATGGCTGGCTCAGCCAGATGGTCACAAACCGTACCAAACCACGCCCAGCGTACACCAGTTTACGAGTCGTGTCTATACGTATTACTACTTATTCCACTGAGGAAGATGAGGCTTTATGTTGACCCTGCTCGATGCCGATGATTAATCGGGTGTGGGGCGGCGCGAATCTGTCGTTAGATCAGTACCTCTACTTCGATCATCCCACTCACCCCGACCGAATCGCTTACACTACCAGCGTCTCCACCGACGCCGACCACCCGGGGAACTTGCCTGGGCAACAGGCTGCCCGGCATTTTAACAGGGAAAACCGGTCGGATTGTTGTGCAAACTTAGGCTTGACCAATATCCGTTGACTGTGATAAACTCGCGTCCATCATGAAGTCCATGCGAATGACCGCCACGACCATGACTACGACCCCCACCGGGTGGCCGTTGCTTCGTCGTGAGTGAGTGGGACTGACCCTCAAGTCAAATCAACGCGGAGCTAACCGGCTCCGCGTTTTTTGTTGTGT
>JACRBO010000498.1 GCA_016219235.1 Chloroflexota bacterium | reverse complement strand
ATGATGCAGTCGCACCCGATCGTGGTGCCGGGGCCGCGGAGATGCACGTGGTCCCAGACGGTGGTGCGTGCGCCGATCGCCACGCCGGCTTCGACTCGCGCCGTCGGGTGCACGATCGCGCTCGGATCGATCGCGGCGGTCACGATGCGAGCTCGACGCGCGGCTTGGGTGGCGCGACCGGCACGAACGACTGGGTGCCGAGCGATCGATACGCGGCCTCGATCTGGCGCTCGATCGCGCGCTGCCACTCCTCGTATTCGCCGTCGCGCAGATCGTACAGGCGCGCGGGCAGCTGGCGCGGCTCGGTCTGCAAGAGGCCGCTGACGAAGCGCTCGTCGTCGAGCGCGATCGAATACGTCTCGCCGCTAACGGGATGCTGAACGCTCAACGTGAGCGGCGTGTGTTTAAGCCGATCGAATAGTTGATAGAACACGGCCTGCACATCGGGATAAGCCACACGGCAAATCGGATCGGCGGCGCAATTGGCAATGACCGTTTCAAAATAGCGCGTCAAACCCACGGGCGAATCGTTGAAGATGCGGTTGTTCAGCGGATACATCGAATCGAGCACGGCGGTGCGAATGCCTGCTGGATAATCGCGCAGAATGGCTTGCCCCAGAATCGTGCCGTACGATACGCCAAAGAGGTTGACCTGCCGATAGTCCAACGTTACACGCAGATCGTTGAAATCGGCGGCATTTTCAGCGGTATTGTAAGCCGATAGATGGCTGCCTTCACCCTGCAGCCGGTCGCCGCACGCTGCGAAGGCAGCCACCCGCTGCTCGATCGATACCTCGATCCCCGCCGCGGCCTGCCGATCCAGCGGCTCAATTTCGGGGCAATTCAGCGCCGGCTGTGACCAGCCCGCGCCGCGCTGATCGTAGAAGACCACGTCGCGCGTGGCGAGCAGCATCTCAAACATCGGCAGTGCGTCCGGCAAGAATTCGATCATGCGCCCGCCGGGGCCGCCATTGAGCACGATCAACGGATCGGGCTGCGGTTTGGGGCTGTGGCTCTTGACGATGGCGACGCCGATCTTGATCGTGCGCCCGGACGGCTGCGATCGATCTTCGGGCACGATCAAATAGCCGCAGTCGATGTGTTCATCACGCGGCATGACGAAGGGACACGGCGTCGGTTCAAAGCGCGGGACGTTAGCCTGTGCCGCAACCGATCGGACCGGTGACAACCCGATCGTGATCAACACGATGGCGAGTACGGTTTTCAACATCGACCCTTATCCGTTGGTGCGCGCATCGGTGGTGCGCCGCATCAGCCACATATAGCCGTCTTCGAGACTCGGCTCGATCGGTTGGGCCGCGTAGCCGGTCGGCGCGCCCGATGTACCAGGCGAGCCTAACACACGATACTGAATCGCGTCCTGCAATTGCAGCGTCGAGACGATGGTCACGCCAGAGTTGGGCCGCTCGCCTGCCGTCGCGATCAACCACACGTGATCGCGCGCCTGCGCGATCAATTCGCGCGGGCTGCCGCGAAACAGCACTTGCCCCTGACAGATGACGGCCAGTTGATTGCAACTTTGGCTGATGTCTTCGACGATATGGGTAGAGAGAATCACGGTGCAGCGCGCAGCGAGTTCGGCCAACAGATTGCGCAGCCGCACGCGCTCTTCGGGATCAAGCCCGGCGGTTGGCTCGTCGACGATGAGCAATTGCGGCTGGCCCAGCATGGCCTGCGCGATGCCGACGCGGCGCTTCATGCCGCCCGAATAGGTCTTCATTTGCCGGTCGGCTACGTCGGTTAGGCGCACTTGCGCCAGCACGTCATCCACCTGCTTGCGGCGCGTGGCGCGATCGGTCACACCTTTGAGAATTGCCACATAGTCCACAAACTCGCGCCCGGTGAGATTGGGATACAGGCCCAGTTCTTGCGGCAAATAACCCAGCACCGATTTGATCGCGAACTTGCCGGTGGCGGTGTTGACATCGTGACCGAGTACGCGCACGCTGCCGCTGGTTGGGCGCACCAGTCCGGCCAGGATGCGCATCAACGTCGTCTTGCCTGCGCCGTTGGGGCCGATGAGACCGAACATGCCGCCGTCGATGGTGAGATCGAGGCCGCGCAGCGCGGCGATTTTGCCGCCGTAGGTTTTGGTGAGTTGCGAGATTTCGATCATGAGAAGTCCTTTATACTTGTCGCCGCAGCCAGCGTTCTTCCCGGCCAGCCAGCCACACAGCGAAGGCGCTTAACGTCAGGGCGAGTCCAAATAGAAACGGTCGCGCTTCAGCGGAGGCCAGATCAGGCAGATAAGTCAGTAGCGGCACCGCTGTGCGGTCGATGAATTGTTGACTCACGAAGATGCCCCACGCCAGCAAACCCGCCGCCGTGCTGATGAGCGGATCGATAAACAGCACGCTGCACATCACCGTCAACGCCGAGAGACACGCCATTGGCGCGAGCCAACTTTCGATCAGCGGCCACACGGAGAAGTCTGTGTGGCCGACGGCTAGCAGCAATGAAGCGATCAGACCGAGGCCAAGATTGAAGCCAAAGACCAGCATCAGCCGCGTCAGGAAGACCAATCGCGGCGAAGTGGGCGTGGCGACTTCGATCTCGGACGCGGGATCGAGGCCGGGGCCGTAGAGAAAGGCCAAGCCAATGGCGGCGACGATGGGCGCGATGTACACAAACGGCAGTGATTCGATCGTGACTTGCGGCTGCGCCGTCGCCAGCGTCACGAAGACACCGAGCGTCATCACCAGCGCCGTCGCCAGCCAGATTTCAGGCTGAATCACGCGCGCTTGCGATCGGATCAATAATCCCAATCGTAACAGTTTTGAATGGCGCATGATGGACGATTGAGTTTGCGCGGCTTGCAGCGTCGCGATTAATTGCGCCGTCGAGCGGGCCGTTGGGGCGGGCGCGGACCAATCGGGCAGGCGGCGTAGAACCGCCAACAACCGATCGGCCTCTTCGGACGAGCCGGTGTCTTCGATCAATTTGGCGTGTAGTGGATCAACTTCGTTCATGATCGATCACTCCAACAACGAACGCAAGCGTTGCAAGCCCAGGCTCAGGCGAGACTTCACCGTGCCGATCGGGATATTGAGCGCTTCCGCGATTTCGGCCAGCGATAAATCTTGATAGTAGCGCAAGAGGATGGCGACGCGTTGATGTTCGGGCAGCGCCGTGACGGCGGCGGCGACTTGCCGCGCATCAGCCTCGTGCATGAGGTCGTCTTCAACCGGCGCGGCGATGTCGTCAAGCACATCGTCGGTGGCACTGTCGGTGTGGCGTGTATCGGCGCGCTTGAAGTAATCGCGTGCGACGTTGAGCGCGATGGCATACAGCCACGGCTTGAACGGGCGCGGGGCGCGATACTGGTGACAAGTGCGCAAGACGCGCAAGAAGGTGTCTTGGGCCAGGTCTTCCGCCAGCGCGCGATCACCGCCGGTCAGCCGATAGAGAAAACCCAGCAACGGGCTATGATGCCGCTCGACCAGTTGGCCCAGGGCGTTGGCGTCGCCCTGTTGCAGTCGGCGGGCGAGTTGCTCATCGGTCTGCACCGGCGGCTCCCACGATTGTTTGCCAACCTCTGGTCCCTGATACGAGGTGGGCGGCGAAAGGTTCACGCCATTGTAGCATGCCTGACCGCCGCTCTGACACCTCTTTTAACAAGTCACATTGAGCTTTTCCGGTGGCTGATGTAGGACAAGGTCGAGCCTGCGATGGGGCAGGAATGTGCCGGGCAACGAGCGAGGAATTGAGGCTCTTCCGGATTGAGCGGGATTATCGTTGACAGGTGAGGGCAGGATCAAGACTATCAGGCTCGGCGGCGATGGCGACAGTGAGCGACGAGGTGGAGGCTAACGTCGGCGCGGCAATGGACTCCATCGATTCCGGGGAACTTTGGGGCAGCGGGGTCGCGCCAACGGAACCCGCCACGCTAAGCACGAGACCTAATAACCCAACCGCCAGACCAACCACGACCAACAACGCTGGGGTGCGACGCGACATGGACTGCCTCCGTATTGAGCACTTGCCTGCCCCGCTCAATCGCCGGGCGTCGATCTCATCGGCGCGTCTTCTCCCTGGGTATGGCCTTCAGTGTAGCGTTCACAGCATAGATCGGTTGCCAGCGCTTGTCAATCTGTGAGATCAACTGTCTTTGTGATCGGATGTTACACGGCAGATTATGACGAGATCACGCCGCCGTGCCACTCACTTCAGTCAAACGACCGGAGTGCCTCCAAGACTTCAGCCGCAATCGTTGTGAAATCCGTCGTCGCCGCGCCTTCAGCGGCGGCGGCGAGCGTGGTTGAAAAACGTGCCTGCAAGTGCGCGGCCAACTCCTGCGCGGCCGCGCGCGATTCGGCCAGCAGGGCCGGTTGCTTGAGGACAAACGCAATGACCTTCAGCGGCGCGCTGGCGTGATCTTGCTGCGCCCATAACTTCGCCGCCCGCGTCAAAATCTCCAACCCGATCGGTACGTCGCCGATCTCCACGGTGATCGCCAGCGCCTCGCGCCAGTGCCGCGCTGCACCGGGCCAGTCGCCGCGTAAATAGCTGATCTGCCCCAGATTGCTCAAGGCATTGGCTAGCCCGGCCTTGACGCCTGTCTGCCGATAGAGCGCGACGCTCTCTTCAAATAGAATCTGTGCTTCGGACAGTTGGTCCGCCTCCATCGCCAGCTGCCCCAGATTGTTGCACGCCACCGCCACGCCCCACACATCGCCGATCTGCCGGTACAGGTCCAGCGCTTCACGTTGATACTGAATCGCCTGTGACCGCGCGTTCCGGCCGTACGCTGCGTTGCACAGGGCGGTCAGCGCGTTGGCCATGCCCACTGCGTGATCGATGTCGCGGCAAATATCGATCGATTCGCGCAGCGCGGCTTCGGCGGACGCATACTCGCCGAGTGCGGTGTACACCAGCCCCAGATTATTCTGCGACGAAGCCACGCCGCGCCGATCGTCGATCGCGCGCCGGATGGTCAGACTCTCCAGTCCATATTGCTTGGCGTCGTCAAACTCGCCCTGCCGCCGCAAGGTCAGGCACAAATTGCTCAACACATTGGCCGCCGACCACTGATCGCCGGCCTCACGACATAGATTCAGGCTGGTCTGATAGTAGCGCCGCGCCACGTCGAATTCGCCGCGCATGTGGGCCATGTAGCCCAGCCCGAACAGCGGCAGCGCGGTTGATTGCTCTGCATTCAGGGCCTGTAAGATCGATAGGCTGCGTTGATACAGTTGTGTGGGTGTGTTCGATGAAGCGGCGGTGAATTCACACAGGCGCGCCTGTCGCGCCAGTAGTTCGCCCCACACCCGATCGATCTCTGCGTCCTTTCCAGCGATCTTTTCAACAGCGGCCACCGCTCTTTCAAAGACCGCCGCGCCTTCGTGAAACCAACTGCGCAGCCAGTAAAACGTGACCAGCGTCTCCATGGTCTGATGCAGCACAGTGATGGCAGTGGCATTGACGGCCCACTCCCACATGGCGCGGACGTTACCAATTTCAAGATCGATCGTTTTCAGCGCGATAACTTGATTGGCGCCTTTCAACGCCCCTTCACGCTGCTGCAAGAAATCCGCGTAGAACGCGGCGTGTCGCGCGTGAACGGCCGTCGCTTCGGCCAGTTTCTCCATTGCATATTGCTGCACCAACGGATGCAGATCATAGCGCTCGCGATCGATGCGCCGCACCAGCGAGTGATCGATGAGCGCCGCCAGCGTGCGGGCATCGGCCGCGGCCACCTGCTGCGCGGCCGCGCCGTCGAAGCCGCCGCGAAATACCGACAACTGCGCCAGCACCTCGCGCTGTTTCGACGTGAGCAGCGCCCACGATTGATCGAACACGACGCGCAGGCTGCGATGCCGATCGGGCACGTCGCGCTGCTCCGTCGCCAGAAAGTCCAGGCTGCGCGCGATCTGATCGGCAATCGCCGCGCACGACTGCTCGCGCGCCCACGCCGCGGCCAATTCAATCGCCAACGGCAGCCCTTGCACCAGGCGGCAGATGCGGGCGATGTCGGCCCGATCGCCGATCGGGCCGGGGTGCGTCCGCACAGCGCTCTGTTCGAATAACGTCGTGGCTTCCGTTTCGATCAGGCCGTTCACTTCGATCAACCATTCGGCTTGCAAATTCAGGCGTTGGCGCGAAGTGACCAGCACTTTCAGATCGGGCGCGGCTTTAAGGAAAGCGACGAGTTGATCGGCGGCGGTCAACAGGTGCTCGAAGTTGTCCAGCACCAGCAGCAGTTCCCGGTCGCGCAGCCAGTTAATCAACTGCGTGCGCGGCTCGGTGCGGGCGACGAAGGTGATGCCCAGCGCCTCGGCCACAGCCGCAATGAAATCGTCGGCGGTGTGAACGACGGCGAGCGAGACAAAGGCCGCGCCGTTGATGAAGTCGTTGGCGAGAGCGCGGGCGGTTTCCAGCGCGAGGCGCGTCTTGCCGCTGCCGCCGGGGCCGATCAGCGTGAGCAGACGACAGCGCGGATCGCTCAACCGAGCGGCGATCTGCGCGAGTTCAACTTCGCGGCCGATGAAGGGGGTGAGTTCGATCGGGAGCGGGGCGCTTCGCGCTGCATCCGCCGCTTTAAGTCGCTGCGCGAGGTGGATCGTTTCAGGTGCCGGTTCAACGTCCAGTTCAGCGCGCAGGATTGTGCGGCAGGTCTGGAATTGCAGCCATGCGGCGTGGCGTTGATGGGTGCGCGCGTATATCAACATCAACCGGCGATGGGCGTCTTCGCGCAGCGGATCGAGGCGCAAGAGATGCGCGGCGTGCTCGATGCCGGATCGATAGCGGCGCGCACGGAGGTCGGCGTCGATCAGTTCGTCCAGCGTATCGATGGCGAGCCGCTGCGAACGCTCGCGCTCCAGCAGTGCCCACTCTTCAAAGCGGCGGCTGTCGTGCAGATTGAAGCCCGCCAGAAAATCACCGCGATAGAGTTCGACGGCCCGCTCGAGTTGGCGGGAACGAACGCAGTTTTCAAAATCGCGCATATCAAAGGTGAAGGAACTGTCGAAGTTGAAACTCAACGAATAACGTTCGATGCAGAGGAACGGCGACAACCGGCGGCGCAGGCTGTTGAGGAGGACGCGCAAGTTGCCGGCGGCTTGCGTTTGCGTGGCGTCGTCCCACAACAGGTCGGCCAACACATCGCGGGGTTGCGGCTGAGCGTGACAGGCCAGATAGATCAGCAGCGCTTCAGCTTTGCGTGAGACGAGATCGGCCACGGGCTGCCCATCGAGGGTGAGGCGCAGGCCGCCGAGGGCGTGCAGGGTCAGGCGGGGTGGCGAGGAATCACTCATGGCGGCCGATTAAACGATTTGTGAACGATGGCTTGCTACAGTAGTCACAAGTTGCATCCGATTATAGCGCAAACCCACGCCGATGAAGAAATCCCTCAACTACTTTTCGTATCTGCTGCGGCTGTGGCGCGAAGGCGACGCTGTGCCGTGGCGGGCTTCGCTTGAAGATCCGCACACCGGCCAGCGGCGCAACTTTGCGCGGCTGCAGGATTTGTTTAAGGTGTTGGAAGAGGAGACGCAAGTAGACACGGAAACAAGTAGACAAGTAGACAAGGAGGCAGGTAAATTAGTAGATTCGTAGATTGGGGATTAGTGGTGTTGAGTGATGCGCGAGCAAGATTAACCACAAAGGGCGCAGAGAATCGCTTCTTCTCCGTGTTCTCGGTGTCCTCTGTGATTCAGCATTCTTTTCAGGAGGAAGCAGACATGAAGACGCGAGTGTGGCACATTGGCATAGCACTGATTTTTGTGATGGCATTTATCGGCGTGGTGAGCGTCGGCTTGAGTGGTCGTGCAGCTCAGGCAATGGAGGCCGACAAACCGATCGGGCTGCCGAAGTCGATCGAGGTGGCGAGCGTTGCACCATCGAACGTGGTCTGCGGCCCTGAAGCCCCCGTCGCCATCGATGCGAACAATTTGCAGATGACGTTCATGGCGCAGGCCGACGCGCACGTGCGGCAGAATTCGCCCACGGTGAATTACAGCAACACCACCTACCTGCGCACGGGCCGCATCCTCGCGCCGTCGGAGGCGTATCAGACGCTGGTGCAGTTCGATATTGCATCGCTGCCCGCCAATGCGACGATCGTCACGGCTACGCTGGAACTGTACGCGCCCGTCAGTTCGACGCCAAACATTCGCACCTATATGGCATTGAGCAGTTGGACTGAAAGCACGGTGAACTGGAACAACAAGCCCACATACTCTGCCGATTACGGCTCACAGACCGTAAGCGGCCTGGGCTGGCACAAGTGGAATGTGACCTCGCTGGTGCAGCAGTGGCAGTCGGGCACGCGCATCAACTACGGGTTCTTGTTAGCGCAGGCGGGCACGACCTATGGCACACTCGATTATGATTCAAGCGAGAATGCCTCACTGCGCATCCCGCGCCTCACCGTGATCTACGCCACGCAAGGCTCGCCCGCGATTTTGCCGGTGCAGGCCGACACGTGGATCAATCAAGCGCTGCCTTCCAACAACTACGGCACGGACAGCCAACTGTATGTCGGCCGCCCGACCGGCAATGCCCGCAATACGCTGTTGAAATTCGACACGTCGAGTTTGCCATCAAGCGTGGTGGTGATTTCGGCGTCGCTGGAACTATACTCGGAGATCAACCTGCTGAATGCGCCCGAAGCCGTGACCGACATCTGGGCCGATGCCGTCATCTCGACGTGGAATGAAAACACTGTGAACTGGACCACGCGGCCGGTCACGCAAGCGATGGGCGATCTGCCCAAAGCATATGCCACGGGCTGGCTGCGCTGGGACGTGAGCAACCTCGTGCGCGGCTGGTATTCCGGCACGATCGAGAATTACGGCATCCAACTGCGGCTCGATCCGACCGGCACAGGCACTTACTCATTCTACGCGCTGCCCGCTAACAGCAGCGCGCGGCTGGTGATTGCCTACCACACCTGCGCCGCGCCGCTCACGGGCGTCAGCATCAACGGCGCGACGACGGGTGTCACGGGTACGCAGTACACGTTTTCGCCAGTGCCTGTACCAGTGAATGCCACTACGCCCATCACCTACACGTGGCGCACTACCGATCTGATCTGTGGAGGATCGCATCAACCCGCCTGCCCCACTGGCGCGACTTTCCCGTTCACGTTTACCACCACTGGCGCGAAGACGATCACGGTGACGGCGCAGAACTGCGGCGGATCCGCTACGGACACGCATCAGATCACCATCAGTGCTCCGCCACCCAGCTGTCCCAATCCGATTTCGGATGTAAGCGTGATCGGCGTGAGCAGCGGCCTCACTGGCACGAACTACACCTTTACGGCCACAGCCAGCCCGATCGCGCCTACGACGCCGATCACGTTTACGTGGCAGGCCAGCGATCAGGCTCCGCAGACGACGTCGGGCACGATCACGCAAACGACCAAGACCTACACGTGGAATACCAGCGGTCCCAGGACGATCACAGTGACGGCGCAAAACTGCGGCACGCAGAGCGCAGCGCAAGCAACCAAAGCCGTGAGCATCGAACCGCTGGCCGGCCTGCCCGATCTGATCGTGAGCAGCATGTGGTATGACGCGGGACAGGGCAAACCCGGCTACGTTCTCAAGAATATCGGCGGCGGCACCGCCGAACCGGCCGGTGGCTACTCGATCAATATCTATCAAAACGACGTGTTGAAATCGCAAGGGTTGGTGACTGCGCCCATTCCACCCGGCGGCATTCGCGCGGATTACATCAACTACACGTGGGCGTGTCCGGGGATTACGGCGACGGCCAAATTGTTGGCCGATCCCGACAATGTGGTGTTGGAGAGCACCAAACTCAACAACAGTCTGTCTGATGTGTGGGCGTGCAACCAGTCGCTGCCCAGCATCTTGAACGTGAAGGTCGATTCCACGGGGGAGCACACCGCCACGATCAAGTGGCTGTCCGAGCCGGGGCAAGCCTACGCGGTGAAATACGGTCAATTCAGCGGCGCGTATGGATCGACCAAGACCGGCACGACCAGCGGCGTGCAGCAGACCACGCAATTGACGGGCCTGGAAGCCGATCGGGTCTATCACTTCGCGATCGTGGTCACCGGCACCAACGGTCTGGTCGCCAACTCGCCCGACTACGTCCTGGAGACGAAGCCGCTGTGCAGCGATCTGCCGCAGCTGTCCAACCTGTCCGTGATCAAGTGGCCGTCGAGCATGTACGAGTATTACCTGGTGCGGGTGCTGACAGCCGATCCGGCCTGCGTCGATCGCGTCTCGTTCTTCATGGACAACATCGCGCTGGGCACAGACTACACGCCTGATGCAGCGACCAACTACTTCAACATCTACTTCTCGCCCGCCAACCTGGGCCTGGCGCGCGCCGACTTCTTCAAGGCGCACACCTTCAAGGCCGAAGTGCGCAACAAGCAGGGCAGCAGCGGCACGCCGCTGACCAACAACGTGACGCCCGCCAGCACTGCGGCGACCGGCGAACTGCAACTCTTTACGCCCAATCCCGACACTACCGTGTATGTCGCTGGCAGTACCACGCCGGCCGGCACAACGCTGCCGGTGTCGGGCAAAGCCTATCAGTACGAGTGGCCGTGTACGTGGTCGGGCTTCTCCGAGGATTTGCCGGACGGAGTGGAGCCGACACTGTGCGGCGACGTGGCCCTGGAGCCGCAGAGTGTCTCGATCGGGTTGACGGGCAGTACCACCTTCTTCGCCGGAATATTGGCGAACAACAGTTTCGAGCACGCCTACAGCATCGCCAACAAACCGATCGGCACGTACACGCTCAAGGTGTGTGCGCGCGCGACCTCGACCGAACTGGACTGCGTGGAACAGCCGGTGAACATCGTGCAGGGCAATCCCACTCTCGCCATCACGCGCACGGTCACGCGGCAGGGCAATTTCTTCCGCGTCGATCTGGGGATCAAAAACAACGGCACAGTCGATGCCTACCTCGACACGTTGAGCGATGAAGTGCTGGGCTTTCAGCCGGCCGATGTCAACTTCTCTGGCAACGCAGAGATCAGCACGTTCTATCGGCCCATTACCCACAAAGCCGATGTGGACTTCCAGTTTGTGACAGGCACTGATGAGTGGCTGCGCCTGACGCCCGGCAACCAGCGCACCATCTCGTATGTGATGATCCCGATCATGTACGAGACTGGCTCCAGCTACGGCATTGGCACGGCGAATGTGAGGTTGTGCTACATGTCCGGCTCAGGCACCGGTCCGCGCGACTGCGAGTGGTTTCCGCTGGGGACGACGCAAGTCACCGACGCCGCGACAGGCGCCAGCGAAAGCCTGATTCCGTCGCTGTTTGCGGCCTACAAGACCAGCGACTACTTGCTTACCACCAATCCCGGCCGCCTGTACGACTTCTACACCGATGTTGATGTGCCGCCCGTCCTGGCCACCATGGCGACGCTGGCCTACTACAAGAACGGCGTCATCGGCTATCTGGACACATATGGCGTGGATGCGCTGGACAACATCGTCGAGAAGAACGGCGCGTGGAAGCAGGCCCTGCACCCGGACTTCTTCGTGAAGAACAAGGGCTACCTGCTCATCGTCGGCGAGACGGAGATTGTGCCCGCGCACTACGCCGGCCCCGGCAACTTCACCACCTATCCCGGCATTCCCGACAAAGTCCGTAACACCGATCTGTGGTACGCCAACACGGCCGGCGAAACCGCGCGCCCCGAACTGGTGGTAGGCCGCATCGTCGGCAACAACCCGTCGATGCTGATCAATGGCATGTCCGGGGCTATTGCCGTGGCCGACGGCAGCGCCGACTTCGATCGTTCGCACGCGCTGCTGGTCAGCGGGCGCGGCGAGGGTGTGACCAGCAACTTCATGCCTACGGTGGACATCATCGCCGATGAGCTCCGCGCCGACGGTGTGAGCGTCTCAACACTCCACAGTTATCTCGTGACCGATCCGCACGCTCAGTTCGTCGGGCGCACGCCCGATCGTGACGTGATCTTCTACCGCGACCACGGCAACGAAGATGAATGGAGCGGCGTGCTATCCACCAGTCAAGTCCTGGGGCTTGATTTTGGCAACACCCGGCCAGTGGCTTTTGCGGCGGCGTGTCTGGCCGGCAACTTCGAAGACACCGACGACGTGAATCTGCCGGATGCCTTCATGAACAAAGGCGTGGGCGCGTACATCGCCTCCACGGAACTATCGGAGCGCGGCACCAACGACTTCGCCAGCAAATACTTCTTCCGCCACTGGCCGATCGATCAAAGCGCGGGTGTGGCGCTGAACAACACGCGCATCGCCGCGTGGGATGACGATGGGCCGTTCTACGATCACGGCAAGTTGTGGGCGTTTGAATATCAACTGTACGGCGATCCCAAGTTTGGAAAATTAACAACTACACACGCTCCTGCCGGATTGCCAAATCCGGCAGCCCCGACCGTTCCGGTGACGGCCCTACAGGTCAACATCCCGGACTATGTGGTTGAGCACATCGACGGTTACGATCGCGTCAGCCTCCCCGGTGGCTTGTTGCGATTGGAACCCGGTCGCTACGAAGTGCCTTACTGGCAAGTGCAAGTGGATTATCCAAAGGGCACGCGCGTTTCCACCGTGACGTTGACTTCACTCTCAACACCCGTCATCACCACCGGCTTGCACCTGATCACGACGACCAACCAGATGGATTGCGAAGGCTGCCCGGTGCTGCCGCCGCCGCCGTTGACGGACACTGCGACATGGGCGCCGCCGCTCGATCCGAAGTAT
>JACRBO010000497.1 GCA_016219235.1 Chloroflexota bacterium | reverse complement strand
TACATTCAATCGAATCATTCGTGTCCAGATTGGTGATCGTCGCTTTGACGAGTTCGCCGGTGAGCATGTTGCGCCTCAATGCAGTTGATTGGTAATCGGTCAACTGGTAACTGGTTGACTGGTTACCAGTTGACCAGTTACTGATCACCAGTTACCAATCACCGATTACGCTAATCCCCGCGTTCTTTCCCGCTCAATCTTCAACTTCTTTTGAATCTCGCGCCACACCTGATCGGTCAACTTTTCGATACTGGGCATTTGCGGCATTGCGGGCATCTCCGGCATCGAGGGCGCCATCGAGGTGATCTGACCGAGCGCTTCCTGCCCCGCACCGCCTAATCCGCCGATGGCATCGCTGATCGATGGCGGCAGCGGCATCTGAGATGAAGCCAATCCGCCCAGCGACGGCATTTGGGGTAACTGCCCCCCGATCGATTCAGCCGGCCCGCCGAGCGACGGCAGGTTGTCCGTCAAGCCACCTAATGACGGCAGATTCTCAGCCATGCCGCCCAACGAAGGGATGTTCTGTGCGAGTCCGCCTAATGATGGCAAGTTATCCGTCACCCCGCCTAACGATGGCAAATTCTGGGTCAGGCTGCCCAGCGAAAAGCGCTGGATTTGCGTGACTTGATTCAACGTCGTCGAGCGATTCAACGGCAGATCACTAGAGAACCGGCTGATCGAAATCGGCGCGCGATCCGAGCGTGTTGCAGCCCGATCGGCCCGCTCCCCGATCGAGGGCAGCGCCATCGCCGGAGTAGTCGTCGCCGGCAGTGGTAGTGCTTCCGTTGGCATTGATGTCGCTTCAGCAAAACTCGGTTCAATCGGTTGCGGCTCGAACTCAGCCCAGCCGAAATACAGATCGATCAGCGGCAGATCTTCCGCAAAGCGGCTGATCGATAACGCGGATTCACTCGTCGCGGGTGAGGTGTCCGCCGCCAACTGGCTACCCGGTAACTGGTCAACGGGTGATTGGTCGATTGGTAAAGGCCGTACCACTAAATCTTGCGCCACTTCGCCAACTGACCGCGCCTCAAATGGGCCTGCCAGGCTGTCTTCGCGTTGAACGCTTGCCGGCAGCGGCGCAACCACGGGCAATTCAACCGAAGGCACATTCAATGCGGTCGGAGATTCTTCACCCGGTGCGATCGGCGCGGGCAGCGGCAAGTCTTCCGCATATCGGCTGATCGACAGCGGTGCGCTGGGCGTTGCTGACTCAGATGGCGCGGCACCGTCCCTGACGGATGGGCCAGTTGTCGGCGTGAGTTCCGGCAGCGTCAGCGGTAGATCAAAATCACCTGTTTTTATAGGCAAATCAAAGACTGGCGCAGCTTCACGTGTGATACTCGGCACGATCGATGGCGCTTCAACTTTGCCCGTCTCGCCGGGCAAATTGATCAGCGGCAAAGATTCAGTGAAAGTGTTCAGCGCCAGTGTGGGCACTGTCGGCGCGCTAAAGTCACTCGCGGTCGATGGTTCAATTCGCACGCTCGTTTCGATAACCTCACGCCCGCTGTCAGTTGTTGGCGTGGGCGAGACAAAACTCGCGGGCACAAGCGCTGGCACATCAGGGACGAGCTGCTCAATCGGCGCAAGCAGCGGTTGTTCGACAGCGAGTGGCGCAAGCGTTTCAAAGGGACGGTCATTGATCAAAGCCGCCGTCGTTTCGGGTAAGGCAGTCACCGTTAGCAAAGGCGCCACAACTTCACGCGCTGTCACTTCAGCGATCGGCTCAACGGCTTGCATCGGCGGCGGCATCGGCGTAGGCATCACGTTGATCACGCTCGCGTCCGGTGTGATCGGCGCAACGCCCATCAGCCCCGGCAATTGATTGGGCAGGCTGCCCAGCGGCGGCAGTTCGTCCGTCAGACCGCTCGGCGCAATGAGTTCGCCCATCAGCACCGGTGTTGATTCAAGATTGGTAAAGCTGCTCAGGCTCGCTAGCGAAGCGACAAAGTCGCTCGTGTCTGGCAATTCAGCCGCAGTGATCAAGTTATTGCTGTTGGGCAGGTGCTGCATGAAGCGTCCAACCTCGCTCACATTCTGCGCGATGTTCAACCCTGCATCTTGCCCTAATGTCGGCAGCGTGCCAAACTCCGCAGCGCGACTCATCACCTCTGCGCCCAATTCAAACGTGCGTGGCTCATGGGCCAGCGACGGTGCGTCGCCCGCAGGCGCACGTTGAACGCTCACCGGCTCGCTCGACGCCGCTGGTGGTTGCGCCTGATTCGCCGCTTTTTTCCGGCCAAACGGCCACTTCAATCCGAAAGGCACGTGTGGTTCCTTGTGATGAGTCAATCGGTAATTGGTCAATTGGTAATCGGTAATCGGTCAACTGGTCAATTAGTGACCGGACAACTGATTAACCAATCACCAGTTACCAATTACCAATCACCGATCACTGCACCTCAAACCCGTGATGGGCAATCTCCAGCGTCTCGATGCTGACGGCGTTGCTGCTGGCATTGTACGCCGGGCCATCCCACTTCACCGGATACGCCTCGCGCAGATTCCAGCGGCGCACCTCGGTCTGCTTCGCGTCGTACTGCACGATCGAGACGTTCTTCCGCTCGACCTTGCCCTGAATCACTTTCTCATACCACTTCCACAGCGCGTCTGAATCGGTGCTGCCCCACTTCAAGATGATGTTATTGTACGACGAGCGGCCGGGCAGCTTGTGCTTGTGATCGTTCAAGCCGCCTTCTTCGTATTCGAAGACATCGGTCTTTACACCCAGGCCGCTGACTTCACTGAAGCCGCCCTGATCGATGCCGTCGATCTCGACGAAGAAATGGATTCCAAGATAGGGGTCTTTGCGGTCGGCGAGTGGCATAGTTCTTTAGTGAGATAGTGGCTTAGTGAGATAGTTGATCGGTCGATCGGTTAATCGGTAATCGGTTGATCAGTCAATCGGTTATCGGTCACCAATTACCAGTTGACCAGTCACCGATTACCACTCACCGCTTCGCTGCCTCATTCAACTTCCGGTTAATGGCCGCAACCTGCTCTACCCAGCGGTGGCGCTCGAAGTGATCCAGTTCAAGCAAATACTCCGGCGGCCAGTGAAAGTGATAAGCCAGATAGGCTACCTCTTCGTAGAGCTTCTCTAAGGGGTAGCCCGCGATCCCCCCAGTTGGCTGAGATCCACCTCGAACTGAGTCTGGCACGACGGGCACTGCACGCCCAGGTGCGTGGTGCCTTCTTCGTTGATCTTGCGATAGAAGCGCTGCAAATACGCCAGATCAGCCGAGAATAAGCCTTCGACGTGTTTGGGTGTCACCTCGGTGATCTGGCCCAGCCGCGTGATGACGCGCGCCAACAAAATGATGACCAGATAAGCCTGATTGGACTTCACCCGCGGGTCGCGCAGCGGCAGAATCTCATCGGCGGCCGTCGCCAGCCGCATCGTTCCGGTCTTGTGCAGCGTACCGTCCGCATCTACGTAGCCGCGCGGCAGCGTGAATTCAAATTCCGTTTTGAGAACGTTCATGAAAACCTCGTGATCGGTCAATTGGTCAATTGGTCAATCGGTAACTGGTAATTGGTGATTGGTTAATTGGTCAATCAGTTAATCAAGTGCCGATCGCCCCATTAACCGATTACCGATCAACCAATTGACCAGTTACCGATCAACCAGTTACCGTTTACGATACGCGTTCCATCCCCTCGTGCGTGATCGTCAACTCTTCGACTGCCACTTCATTCCCGTCGGCCTTGACCTGCGGGCCGCTGAGTTTGCTGGGCCAGCCGTCCTTAAAGTTCCAGCGCGCGATCTCTTTGTTGGCCTGATCGTACAACACGACCGAGCCGTTCTTGCGCGCTTCGTCGACCTTGCCTTGCTCGACCTGCTTGCGCCAGTTCCACAGCTCCATGACGTCGCTCACGCCGCGCTTCAGCGTGATGTCCGACCACTTGATCGCGCCCGGCTGCTTGCGGATCACGGTGACGCCCTTCACGGCTTCCTTGTATTCCACCACCTGCGACTCGGATCCCAGGCCGCCGCATTCGCGGAACTGCGCCTGCGTGATGC
>JACRBO010000483.1 GCA_016219235.1 Chloroflexota bacterium | reverse complement strand
GCGGAGATGGCTGATCCAGGTTCCCATGAATTTCCTTATGGGGCAGGTTTCACCCAGATCGTGCGGGCGGCCTTTAACCCCAACGCGATCGACTGATCGTCTTTCTTGAACGTTACGACTCCGGTGAATTCTACCGCTTCTTTCACCACGATGCGCGCCCCAGGGGTCAGACCCTGTTTTTGCAAATAATCCAGCAGGCGCGGGTCGCGCTCGCCTTCTTCGGTGATGCGCAGAATTTCGACGGCCTGATTTTCCAACGCGTTGCTCAATAGCAGCGCATCAGCCGGCAATCTGGTATTCATCATGCCCGGGATGGGATTGCCGTGCGGGCAGGCCGTGGGATGCCCCAGCGCGGCCAGCATCTTGTCCTCGATCAACGGCGAAATGGCATGCTGCAAGCGTTCGGCCTCACGGTGCGCCACTGCCCATTCGATGTTGAGAATGTCGGACATGAAGCGCTCGATGATGCGGTGGCGGCGAATCGACGCTTCCGCAACTTCCTGGCCGCGTTTGGTTAACGCGATGTCACCCTCATCGATCTTGACGTAGCCGTCGCGCGCCATGCGCTGCAAAGTCTGACTTACCGTCGGCGGCTTCACCCCCAGCCGATCGGCCAACCGCGCGTTGATGACCGTCTGTCCCGTCGAAGACGCTTCGTCGTGCATGTTGTAGATGGCTTCCAGATAGTTCTCGTAGGTCTCCGTCAGCTTGATCGGTTCCGGCATACGGCCTCGTTAGTGATTGGTCGAGATGGCAATTAGGCTTTTGGTAAATGGCCTAATAGGCAGAGGGGCGGCTTGACAAATCGGTACGTAATTTTTATCATGCTTATCGTGTTTAAGTATAACCTACTTCCAATCACTTCGTAAAGGAGACGGTATGCTGGCTGGATTTTTGTTGGCACTACGTGAAGGCATCGAAGCGGCCCTGATTGTGGGGATCGTACTGGGCATGTTAAAAAAGATGAATCGATCGGATCGCGCACCGTGGGTGTGGCTGGGTGTGAGCGTGGCGACCGTCGTCAGTGTGATCGCGGCGGTGGCGTTGAATGTGTTGGGCGCGAGGTTTGAAGGGCCGGGCGAAAAGATCTTTGAAGGCTTCACGATGTTGTTTGCAGCAGGCGTGCTGACGTGGATGATCTTCTGGATGCAAAAACAGGGGCGTCAGACGCAATTAGGTCTGGAGGCGGACGTCAGGTCGGCGTTGTCGCGCGGCACACACTGGGGGCTGTTTTTTGTGGCGTTTCTGGCCGTCGTGCGCGAAGGCATCGAACTGGCGTTGTTCCTGACCGCTGTCAATTTCTCCGAGCCGGCCGCCGGCGTCGAAGCGCCGATCCTGGGCTGGCTGGGCGGTTTGCTGGGACTGATCGCCGCCGTCATCATCGGCTGGTTGATATTCGACACGACCATCAAACTGAATCTGCGCCGCTTTTTCCAGCTGACCAGCATCGTGCTGATCGTCTTCGCCGCCGGTTTGATGGGCCACGCCATACACGAGTTCAATGAACTGGGCTGGATTCCGTCCGTGGTGGAGCATGTGTACGATATCAACGCCTTCATGCCCGAAGCCTCGACTGCCGGTCAGTTTTTGAAGGCTCTGTTCGGTTACAACGCCGATCCATCGCTGACCGAGATGCTCGGTTATCTGGGCTACTTTGTGGTGGTGTTTGGCCTGACGCGCTGGCTGGCGCGCAAGCCGGTGGCGACAGCTAAGGTAACAGCGACGACGGTCGGCTAAGCCACAACCGAGACGGCGTGGTCGTGGGACAGGCACGCACATACGCTTGCATTGAATACGCAGTCAAGGGAGAAACTATGAAATCACTGGTGCAACTCTATGTCGGGGTAGTGGTCATCTTGGCCATGACAGCCTGCTCAACTCAGGCAGCTCCAGCTCCGGCCACACCCGCTTCAACCGCAGCGGCGCCGCGCGTCGATCTGGCCGGGATCAAGACGTACTTGACTGGCAAGGCCGCTGAGCTCACCGGCCAAACGCAGAAACTGAAAGACCTTGGCACGCAATACTATGATCTGGCCAGGGCGGCCAACTTCGATTATGCCGCACTCTGGAAGGGCCAGTCGGCTCAGGTTAAGCAGATCGCCGAAGACGCGCGGGCGGCCTGGAAAACGGCCAGTCCGCTCTATGAACAAATGGAGGGCATTGTCGCCGGGACACCGAGCCTGGCCGATTACGACGTGATCCTTGACGCGGGTGCGTCGGGCGAGGAAGACCCGGACAATGCCGTGCCGTTCGATCTCGCTTTGCCCGATGGGCGAGTGCTGCCCAGGCCAGGCAATCTGTTTGGCGTAACTGAGGCGACGTTGTGGGGCACCTTTGCCGACTACACCGCGCCCAATGCATCGGCCGACTTCGACGGCGACGGCCAGATCGAATTTGACGAAGCCTTGCCGGAAGCCAATGTCTTCAAAGCGGCCGCAGACACGCTCGATGGCTATGCCGTGCAACTGCGCGCCGCCGCCCAGGCGTGGCAGCCCACCGAGTCCGACGCCTTCACGGCGCTGGTCGTGATGGTGCCCACGATGAGCGAATACTTTGACTCGTGGAAGAACTCGCGCTTTGTGCTGGGTGACACTTCGACGCAGCGCGACTTCGTCGCCATCTCACGGTTAGCGGATATTCAAGATATTCTGAGCAGCCTGCAGGTGGTCTATCAAAACGTCAGCCCGTTGGTGCAGACCACCGACGTGGCGCAAGGCCAACAAATTGCGCAGGCCCTGACTGACCTGAAAGCGTTCGTCGCCGGCGTGTATCAACAAGAGCAAAGCGGCAAACGCTTCACGCCGGAAGAAGCGGACTTGTTGGGTGCAGAAGCACAGAATCGCGCCACGGCCATCACCGGACAGGTGGCGCAAGTGGCGGCCAAACTCAACATCACTGTGAAAGAATGAGACCTGTGTCGAGGATCGCCTTGAAACGACCACTATTCATCAGCCTGCTGATCGTCGGTTTGCTTATGCTTCAGACGCCGCTCGTTCGGGCCGCCGATCAATCTCCGGCCCAGCTCGGCGAGATCATCCGATCGGCGCTGATGCAAGCCCAGCTCTATCTCGAAAACGATCAGACTGCGGCGCAGGCCGCGCTCGATCGCGCCGCAGCGGCCTATGCTGGTGATTTCGCCTCAACGCTGCACGCTGCTCAGCCCGAGGGGGACGCGACCATCCGATCGGGGTTGCGGGCCGCCCGGCATGCTCTGATCCCTGGTGATGCCGCCCTGTTCGCGGCGGCGCGTGCGCAAGTGTGGACATCGCTGCTGTCGGGTAGTTATGCCGTTGTCGAACAGGCAGTCCAACGCAACGATCTGACGACTGCGCAGCAGTGGCTGCCACTGCGAGAATTTCGCACCGCCACGCGCTTCGCGCGCCCCAACGCCGACGCCACCCTGGCGCTTGAGGCGTTGGCCGCCGGTCAGATCACGGTTGATGAGGCGATGCTGGCAATTCGGGCCGATCTCTATGACACCTATCAGGCACGCCTGAACGAGGCACTGGCCGATCTGTCCGAAGCCGGCGCGAATGGCTATGCCATGCGGCGGGCCGAACTGGCGGCGTTGGCTGAAGGCTACTTTGGCATTCTCGCACCTGCTTACGCCGGGCAACGTGGCGCAGCCGAGTTAGTCACTGCCCGGCAAGCCTTCACGGATTTGAAAGAGGCGGCTCTGTCTGATTCTGCATCACTTACCCCGGCGCAGCAATCCGTGCAAGCGACGCTGCGTCAATTCCGTGCGGCGCCGCTCACGGCTGAGGATCGGGCACGTCGCGCTAATCAGTTGCTGCGGTATCTCTCGCTGGTGCCGGTGGAATATGGGCGCGGCGTGAGCGATGGTCGTGTCACGCGCGATTTCGAGATTCAGGAGGCGATCACGTTTCGCGACGGCGCGGCCGCTGCGTTCGCCGATTTGCGCACGCTGCTGGACGAACGCGATGCCGTGCAGACCGCGCAAGCCGATCGGTTGTTAGCCGATTTGCAGGCCCGGCTGTTGGCGGCCATGCAGCAGACGAGTGTTGCCGGGGCGGCTGAGATCCAATCGCACGCCGATGAGTTGAGCGGCCTGTTGAAGTCCCTGATGTCGGCCGACTGGCAAACCGCTAATGTGGCTGGCGACTTCGACGTGATCGCGTCGATGCTCGATCAGATGGAGAAGGCCGCGCGCGCCGGGCAACACGATCTGGCCGAGTCGGCGCGGCTGGAGGCCTACGCTTTGCTTGAAGTCGGCCCGGAGGCGCGTTTGATGGTCTTTGCCCCGCAGCTCAAGCTGCATATCGAAGAATTGTTCTGGAATGGGCAGGGTGAGCACAAGGGACTGGCTTACCTCATCGGGCAGCAGGCGGCGTACGGCGACATCAAAGCTAGCCGTGCCGCGCTCGATGCCGCGTTGGCCGAAGCTCAAGCGCTGTTGGGTGAAAGGAATGCCCCGAGCGCGGTGGCGACCAATGCCGCCATCATCGTGTTTCGTGAAGGGCTGGAAGCCGTGCTCATCCTGGCCTCGCTGTTGAGCAGTCTGAAGCGCGCTGAAGAGCGCAAGTATCGTCGGCCGCTGTGGCTGGGTGCGCTGGCCGCCTTCGTTGCGACGCTGCTGACCTGGGTGCTGGCCCACAATGTGCTGCTGGCCCTGGCGCGGTACGGCGAGCGGCTGGAGGCCGTCGTGTCGCTGATCGCCGTCGGGGTGTTGTTGCTGATCACCAACTGGTTCTTCCACAAAGTGTATTGGACCGGCTGGATCGCCAATTTCCACGCGCGCAAGAAGCGCTTGATCAGCAGCGAGGCGAGCCTGTGGTTTGGCTTGCTGGTGCTGGGCTTCAGCAGCGTGTATCGCGAGGGCTTTGAGAGCGTCCTGTTCTTGCAGGCGTTGGTGCTGGAAGGCGGCACCGGGGCGGTGTTCGGGGGTGTGACCATCGCGCTGCTGGCGACTGCGGTGGTGGGCGTGATCACGTTCAAATTGCAGGTGAATCTGCCCTACAAGAAAATGTTGATCTTTACCGGGATACTGATCGGTGGTGTCCTGCTGGTGATGGTGGGCAATACGGTGCACGTGCTGCAAGTGGTGGGTTGGCTGCCCATTCACCTTATCGACGGCGTGACTTTGCCCTTCTGGTTGGGGACGTGGTTCGGGTTGTACCCAACCTGGGAAGGCATTGCGCTTCAACTTGCCGCGGCCGTGTTCGTGATCGGTAGCTACATGTTGGCCGAGGGGAGCGTCCACCGGGTCAGCCGCCAGCCGCGAGTGAAATCACAGATCGATGCGGCGCCTGTTGAGCGGAGTGAATTAACCGTTAAGAAGACCGAGGGTGCAGAGATTTGACGATTTGCCACAGCCCGACCAGTGTCTGCCAGAGGGATCGCGCTTATGGCGAGGTGACGAGTGGACGTGTTTGAAGCAATGTATCAGCGCCAATCCGTAAGCAAAGTTAAGCCAGAGGCCGTGCCGCGTGAATTGATCGAGCAGTTGCTCAACGCGGCCGTGCAAGCCCCGAATCATCACAAGGTGCGACCGTGGCGCTTTGCCGTGCTGCAAGGCGCGGCCCGCGAAAAACTGGGTGAAGCCATGGCCCGGTCATTGCAGATTCGAAAAATAGAAGCGACGGCCGACGACTTACAGAAAGAACGCCTGAAGCCGCTGCGTGCCCCGGTGGTGATTGCTGTGGCTGTGGACAAACCAGCCATTCCCAAAGTGCTTGAGATCGAAAACGTCGCCGCAGTTGCGGCGGCTGTTCAGAATCTGCTGCTGGCCGCGCATGCGTTGGGGTTGGGCGCGTTCTGGCGCACCGGCCCGGCGGCGAGTGATCCGGCGATTAAGTCGTTTCTCGGCTTTGCGCCCGACCAGAACGTGATTGGCTTTGTGTACGTGGGCTATCCTGAAATGCTGCCATCACCGCCACAACGCCCCTCGTTTGAAGATCGCACCCTCTGGCTTGACTAAGCCTGACCTCGTAGGCTTTAATGGCTGCGAGGTCTTTTTGCCTTGACCGTCCGGGCTAATCTGATAAAATCTACACGTATTGGATGAATTAACTTAGATTTTGGAGGATTTGCCTTGGAGTCAGCACCGCGCTTTAGTTTTCTACGGACGCTCAAGATCGGGTCATTCAACTTCGGGTCGGCTATGGTGGACATCCTCACGGCCTCGGTCTGGAATCGCATCCTTATCACCGATCTGGGCGCGAGCGCCACGCCAGTCTCGCTCTTGTTGGCGCTGCGCTATCTGCTTGCGCCAATCTCGATCTGGATCGGGTTCCGATCGGATACCACGCCCATCGGTGGGTTGCGCCGCACGCCCTATATCTGGCTGGGGCGCGGGCTGATGTTGATCGCGCTGATTCTGCTGCCGATCAGCACCCTGCGCCTGGCGGGCGATCTCAACGACCCGATCGGCTGGGTGGCGGCCATCGGGTTGTTTATCGCGTATGGGGCGGGCACGGCCATTTCGGGCGGGCCGTTTTTGGCGCTGATCCACGATCGGACCCCGGCGGCCAAACGCGGCGTCGCCATTAGCATCGTGCAGATGATTTTGCTGTTCGGCTTCGCGCTGTCGCCGATCGCGTTTGGGCGGCTGCTGCCGGAATATTCACCGGACCAATTTCAGGGATTGGTCTTCGGTACCACACTGGTCGCCATGATCATCTGGATCGTGTCCGTAGCGGGTGAAGAGCGGCGGGTGACGGCGGGCGATGTTCGCGTGGCAGAGCAGCAGCCACGACTGCGCGCGATGCTGAAGAGCATGTGGGCCGATCGACGCGCACGACAGTTCTTCTACTTTCTGGCGCTGGGTGCGATTGCATCGTTCGCGCAGGACGCCGTGCTGGAGCCGTTCGGCGGCGATGTGTTTGGCATGGACGTGGAAGCCACCACGCGCTTCAGCGCGTATTTTGGCTCCGGCGTGCTGGGCGCCATGATCGTCACGTCGATCATCACGCGCCGCCGCAAGCCGGAAGAGCAGTCGCGGTCGGCGACGATTGGCCTGAGCGTGATGATTGTGGGTTTGATCGGGCTGGCGCTGGCCGGGATCGCGCTAACCCGGTGGCTCATCACGCCCGCGCTGATCGTCTTTGGGCTGGGCTTTGGCGTGTACACCGTGGGCGGCGTGAGTTTGCTCATGGCGATGACGACGGAAAAGCAGGCCGGTTCGTATCTGGGGCTGTGGACGATGACGCAATTGGCGTCGCGCGGGCTGGGCATCGGGCTGGGCGGTCTGGTTCGTGATGTGGGCCTGACGCTGAGCGGCTCGCTGCCGGTGGCCTATGCCAGTGTCTTCGTGCTGGAAGCGATCGGGCTGGCAGTATGCATCGGGTTGTTGGCGAAGTTGGATGTGATTGGGTTTACACGCGAACATCAGGCAGTGGGCCTGTCGACCGTGCTTGCGGCGGCGGATTAGAATTGCGAGAAGACCTCGGAGGTTTTAAGACAGCGGTAGATCGTCATCCGGCCCGCTAAAACCTCCGAGGTCTCTGCCACCTGTCATGTTTTTTCATTACGGTTGTCACTGTCTGACTGACTTACCCCGTTGTATCCTTATTGCAACTCACTTGCAATAAGGTCGCCGTGACTCAAACCGAATTCGTCGTCCAGGCTGAACAGGCCATCGCCTCAGAAGGGGGGCGCATGACCAATGCGCGCCGCGCTATCCTGGACGTGATTGCGGGCAGCCACGAGCACCTGACGGCCGAGGACATCATCGCGCGGGCGCAACGGCGCGATCGGGCCGTGAACGCCTCCACGGTCTATCGGACGCTGGCCTTCCTCAAAACGCACGGTTTGATCAAATCCCGTTACTTCGATCAGGATAATCATCGCGAAGTCTTCGAGCCGACGCCGAACACGGAGCACTATCACTTTACGTGCAGCCAGTGCGGCGCGGTGATCGAGTTTGATTCGCCGCATGTCGCGTCGCTGCGCAGGCAGTTGCAGACTGAGTATGGCGTCGATGTGGCGCGGGCGTGTTTGTGTTTGACGGGGCTGTGTGCGAAGTGTAAAAGCAAGTAGACAAGGAAACAGGTAGACAAGGACAAAGACCATGCCGGGAATTGGATTGGATGAATTGCCAGCGGGCAGCGATGCTGAAATCTTGACGTTGTCGGGCGGCGGCTCGATCGTGGGACGGCTGGCGGCGCTGGGCTTTGTGCCGGGCAGCCGCGTGTCGATGGTGCGCAATTCCGGGCGCGGGCCGCTGATTGTGAGCGTCATTCATACGCGCGTGGCGCTGGGCCGCCGCGAAGCGCTGGCGATTCGCCTG
>JACRBO010000482.1 GCA_016219235.1 Chloroflexota bacterium | reverse complement strand
CCCGCTGCACTACAAGCTGGCGATCTGGACGCTCTCGGCCATGCTCTGCGCCGTCGCCGCGGGTGCGGACCGTAAGTTTTTTAGAGATGATCATCTTGCCTCTCATCCGTAATCTCGCATTGATTATACACCGCGTTACAGGCGAATTTGACAAGCGGCGCGCGCCGTGATATAGTTGCCGCCGTAGGACGTGGTAAGTACCTGTAGTGGTTGCACCTGCATCATCCGCTCGGGCTTACAGTTTAAGCCTGGGCGTTTTTTGTAGGGACAATCGGCGCGGACAGACCGGCGGCCTAACATCACCAATCTGCAAGGAGCAACAAACGTGAGCGAGAAGGTAACTGGAACCGTCAAGTGGTTCAACGCGACGAAGGGCTATGGTTTCATTTCGCGTGAAGGTGGCGAGGATGTGTTCGTTCATCATTCAGCCATCGAAATGACTGGCTATCGTAGTTTGAACGAAGGCCAGCGCGTTGAATTCAGCATCGAGCGCGGCCCCAAGGGTCTTCAAGCCAAAGACGTCGTGCCGCTTTAGTCCCCGCCGAACACCGAGAACTGAATAGGAAAACGCCGCCCTCAGGGACGGCGTTTTTGTTCTGAGGCAGATGCGGTACAATCCCGCGCCGGGTAAACGATATGCCTGATCAACCTGTATGGAGTTCACAATCAAGGCCAACGCCCCCGCAAGTGACGCCGCCGTTTGAGACACAGCCGTCGCCGCGCCTTGCACGCCCGATGGGCCATCGGCGCCCGATCGGTTTGTATGCGCTTACCGGCTGCCTGGCTCTGGTCGTGCTGATGTGCGTTACCGTCAGTCTTGTCCTGGCCGCTATTGGCCCTTCGACCTTGCTTGCGCTGCGCGATCGCTGGCTGGGCCGTAATCTGGGCGAGACGGTCACAACCATCGGTCAGATGGCGCAAGTCATCGTCGCCAACAACGATGCCGACATCTGGCCCGCACCCGACGGCGGCCGCGTGACGATTTTGCTGATGGGCACCGACACGCGCGATCGAGCGGCGGAAGGGGCCAGCCGATCGGACGTGCTGATGCTCGTTACGATCGATCCCATCAGCCAGACGGCGGCCATGCTGTCCATCCCGCGTGATCTGTACGTGCCCCTGCCCGGCTTCGATCAACAGCGCATCAACACCGCTTATTTCTGGGGCGATTACAACGATCTGCCCGGCGGCGGGCCGCAGTTGGCGAGGGATACGATCGAGTATAACTTTGGCGTCCCGGTCGATCGGTATGGCGTGATCGACTTCAACGGCTTCAAGGCCGTGATCGATTCGATCGACGGGATCGAGGTCGACGTACCGCGTGAGATTATCGACTACGAGTATCCCACCGAAGACTACGGCATCGAGACGCTGACGATTCCGGCGGGCCGGATTCACATGGATGGAGCGCTCGCGCTGAAGTACGTGCGCACACGCCACGCCGACAGTGATTTCGGGCGCTTGCAGCGGCAACAACAAGTGCTGCTGGCTGTGCGCGACAAGGCGCTGAGCATCGGGCAGATTGGCAAAGTGCCGGAGGTGTTGAACGTGGTAGGCGATGCATTGCGCACCGATCTGACCCTGCCGGAGATTCTGGCACTGGCAAAGAAGTGGACGCAAATTCCGCGCGAAAATATCCACGCCTATCGCATCGACGAGACGATGGTGACGCCGTGGGTGACGCCGCAGGGCGGGCAGGTGCTGTTGCCCGATCGCGAGAAGATTGCGCAGGTCGTGGCGGATTTTCTCGGGCAAACAGGCGTTTCCGGCAAGGTGGCGCAGCCCTAACACACAGCCAGCCGGAACAACGGGGGAGACATGTCAGATTCCAGTCGGAGCGGCGGCGTCGATGTTGACGGCGAGGTGACAGTCGGTGAAGACATCGTCGGGCGCGACAAGATTACCTCGACGACGAACAATATCTATGCAGGTCTGTCAGTCGGCGAGATTTTTCGATTACGGCTGGTACTGACTTATGAGCGCCTGTGGGGGATGTTGGCACCGTTGGCCAAGTATGGACGCACCAGGGTGCCGACTTATGAAGTAGCACGGGACCTGGCCGAGAGGCTCCGCAGCTGGTACTATGAAGAAGCAGGCGGCCTGTATCTGGCCTTCTCGACTGAGAATGTGGCGCTGGAGGCTTACAATCAGCTTCAAGAAATTCTGGCCCGGGCTGAAGATCGGAGCATTTCGAACGAACTGATTGTTCCTGCCGATCTTTTTGCCGAGATACGCCTACGCGGTAGTAAACTGCGTATAAGCATGGCCTCAGAAATTAGGACGTACATGCAATCGTCCGACTAGATGATGGTGGAGCATAAAGCGCCGCGTGAAGAATTTGATCTTCACGCGGCGCTTTTGCTTGCTCCGTCCGTTACGTGGTTATCGCCACAGATTAAGGACTAAGCTTATTGCGGCCAGAAGTGCAGCACCTTGCCCGCCGTCAGTACCGCGCTATTGAAGCTGTACCGATTGCCGGCATTGCCCGCCGCATTCTCCACACCGCTGGTCGCGGACAGACCGTTGTCGTACGACGCATTGCCAAAGGTCGTGTCCTGGTACAGGATATAGATGTGATTGGTGGTTTCCACCAGTTGAATCTGGAACGTCGCGCCGTTGGTGCCGCTGACGCCGTAGCGATTGACGTTGCGCCACTCGATGACGAAGGTGCGATTGGGTGACGTGCCAGACGTGCCGGTGTAGATCGCGCCGCCCAGGTTGGGCGCCAGATCGTCCCAGAAGGCGGCGATCAGCGCATTCGGATTGGCCGTAGCCGGAATCGTTACATTATTGTAGGCGCTGCTGGCCGTGCCAAAGTGAACGTTGCCGTTGGACGAAATCTTCACCGATGTGTAGTTGGTGCCCATGAAGCGGAACGTAAACGGCAGCGTCACGGTCTTGGTGGTATCGTCCGACGTGATGCTCTGATTGGTCGTACCGGCGATCCACGCGCGCGTGTCCGTATCGGTGCGGCAGTACGTGCCAGACGGATTTGAACACGCATTCGGCGTCGGGGTGTTGGTCGGTGTCGGCGTGTTGGTCGGCGTCGGAGTGTTAGTCGGCGTCGGAGTGTTGGTCGGCGTCGATGTCGGTGTCGGCGTGTTCGTAGCCGTCGACGTGTTGGTCGGCGTTGGCGACGGACCAACGGTCGACGTGGCTGTGGGCGTTGGCGTGTTCGTCGGGGTTGGTGTGTTGGTCGGAGTGGAGGTCGGCGTGGATGTCGGAGCCGTCCCGCACGTACTCACGCGGAACGAACCGATGCGCGTCCGCCACGGCGAAGTGCCGCTGGTTTGAATATACTCAGAAGTGAACCAGAACGTGCAATCGTCGGTGGGATCGACGGCCAGCATGCTGTAGTCGCCCCAGCGTGAAGACGTGCTGGTTTGATTGCCCGTGCCCGCGAACAGCGTGCCTTCGCCCTGCGGCATCGTGCCGAGGGCGTCAGTGGCCAATCGGCCGGTGTAGCGGATCGCGGGATACATCGAGCTGCTGGAGGCCGAATAGCCCAGCGCGATCTCGCCCTTCGAGTTCATCGCGGCGCTGCCCATCCAGCGCTGCGTGGTATCAGGTGAGAACGAGCCTTGCTGATAGATGCTCCAGCCGCCGCCGGTATTGCGCAGTTCGTACCAGCGGAGGCCGGCGCGATCGGCGTTGTTCATGTCCACGGTGTGATTGAGCACCAGCGTTTGATAGGCGCCAAAGTTGCGATATTGCAGGCGGTACATCGCCCGATCGGCAATGGCGTCCAACTTGCGCGTCGTCCCCTGCTGGGCGATGCAGTTGCGGGAGCCGTTGCACATATTCGAATCGAACGCGGCCGTAGCCAGCGTGTTAGCCACTGCAAAGGTTGAGTTGGCGGTGTTCGTCCAATCAACGTGGAAGGCAAAGACCTGAATCTGATCTTGCGGGAAGCCATTGACGCTGTCATCCGGCTCCGCGAAATAGTTGGGGGTGCCGGCTGCCGGGGCCGGGCCATCCAGATCGGACGGGAGCATGCCGCCCAGATTCGGATCGACGCCGTACAGATCGAAGTAGACCATCCGCGCCGTCTGGCCCAGCAGCATCTTATCGCGTTCAAAGGCTACGACGCCCGCGCCCGCCCAGGCTCCGGTGCCCGAGGCAAACTGGTTGACGGACATGTAATAGCCATCTGGCCAGACGCCAAAGTGCGGGTAGTCGTTCATCTTGGTCGAACTCACCGTGAACTGATAGCGGTACCAGGCGCCGGTGGGATCGCCCGTCTGCGATACGGCGATGCATTGATAGAACGGGCCGTTGGGATAGTTGGGCAGCGCAAATTGGCTGACCATCCAGCGATCGGCCAGTTGATCGTACAGGACGATCGGATCGCCGTCATTGCTGGTCGAGCACACACCGCTGAAACCGCTCCACAACGTATTGCCCGCCGCCGGGCCATACAGCAACGAACCCGTTCGGTTGTAAATGGCAAACGACAGGTTGACCCACTGCATATAGTGATTGGGGCCGATGTCGCCGTTAGTGTCGGGCGGCAGCACACCGTTAACGTTGTTTACGCCATCGAAGCTGACCAGCGGGGCGCTGACGGCCGACGGTGACGGCCGATTGTCGGCGGCTTCGTTCCAGGCCGGATCAAGAAAGCCATCGTTCGGATTGTCGCGGCCGGTACCGTCCGGGCGGCCAGGCAGCGCGCGGAGTTCATTCAGATCGGCGTCGGCCCGCCCCTCGGTCGGCGCAATCGGCGCAATCGCGCTCAACGGTGCCGATACATCCATCACGTCGGCTTCGCGGACAATCGGCCCCCGTGAGCTGGCCGACCGGTCATCATCAGGTGTTATAACGCCGATGCCGGACGCTGGTGTGCTGACTGCTGCGGGAAGATTGGGGCTAAACCGCGCCGCGACCGGCGCGGCCGGCGAGCGAGCCGGAACAAAGGCAGCAGCCACCAACGCCAACATCACAACCACAACCACAAATCCCAGAATCTTTGTGCGCATGAGTTTTGTCTCCACTTGTTTGGGCGAATTTGACCGCAATGTCAACTACGGGCGAGATTCGAACGGGTTGGCGGGACCCACCGCATGACTGCCGCATCGTCTCCTTGACCGACTGAAGTCCTCCACCCTGAGCAAATACGCGAAACGCCAAGGGACATACCCGCTTGGCATTGGGCGTGATTCTAGCACGCTTCTCGAACGTGAACAGGGCAGTAACACTATTTTAAGGATTATGTGGCAAGTCTCACAGATTGATCAGGCGTTCAATACAGCATGTTGCTGCTGGCGCAGCCACAACCGATAGTACACGCCCGCCCGATCGATCAGCGCCGCGTGCCGGCCGCGCTCGACGATGCAGCCTTGTTGGAGCACGATGATCTCATCAGCCTCCTCCAGCCCGATCAACCGATGCGTGACGATCAACACCGCCCGATCGGCCATCAGCGCCCGCAGGGCCTGCCATACTTTGCGCTCCGTCACCGAATCGAGGTTCGCCGTCGCTTCGTCAAAAATCACAATCGGCGCGTCTTTTAACATCGCGCGTGCGATAGCCAATCTTTGACGTTCGCCGCCGCTCAAGCGCAATCCCTGTTCCCCGACCGGTGTATCGTAGCCCAATGGCAACGCTTGAATGAAGTCGTGAATCTGCGCCTGCTGCGCAGCCGTGATCATCTCGGCCTCGGTCGCATCCGCGCGCGCCAACAGCAAATTCTCGCGGATCGTCGCATTGAACAGGTGTGTCGTTTGCGACACCACTCCAAACTGCCGCCGAACATCATCGGGATCAGCGTCGCGCAGTTCAAGCCCGTTCAGCATAATTGATCCAGCGGCGTAGTCCCAGAAGCGCAGCAGCAAATTAATCAACGTCGATTTGCCTGCGCCGCTGGCCCCCACGATCGCCACACGCTGCCCGGTCTTCACGGACAAGCTCACTTTGTTTAGCGCCAACGGCTCGTCAGCGTTGTAGCGAAAACTCACGTCACGGATATTCAACTCAGCTACTCGACCGCGAAGGCGCGAAGACGCAAAGGAGTCTACTGTTTCTTCTTCGCGTCTTCGCGTCTTTGCGGTCGACTCTTCTGCATCCACTATCTCAAACAGGCGTCGCGCCGCCTCCAGATTAGTCTCCAAATATTGAAACGCCAGCGGCAGCGCCAGCGCGCCTTCGAAACAAGCCAACGCCGCCAGCGGCAGCACCGCCAGATCGATACCCGTCAGCCGCGCCTCGCGCACCAGCGGAATGGCGATCAGCAGCACGCTCCACAGTGCCAGATTGGTCAGGGCCACACCCAGCGCTGTATGCAGTCCCGTGATCGACGCCATGCGGCCTTGCAGTTGCGCCAGCTCAACGCTGAGTGCGGACACCAACTTAGCTTGATCGCGTTCACGGCCAAAGGCGATGAGGTCCGCCGCGCCTTGCAGGCCGTCGATCAAGGTCACGTTCAACTCCGATCGGACTGCCACCAATCGACGGCTCGTGGCGCGGCTCAAGCGCTGCACACCCAGCGGCACGATCACGCCGATCAAGATCATGAACGTTACGATTACAATCGCGAGCGACACATCAAACGCCGCAAAGAAGATCATCGCTGCCAGGGCAATGACCAACGCCACCAGTAGCGGTGCAATCACCCGGATGAAGAAGTTTTGCAGCGTCTCAATGTCGCCGACGATGCGGCTGAGCAAATCGCCCGATCGATAGGTCATCAGGCGCGCCGGAGCCAGCGGCTCGATCGCGGCATAGAACCACACGCGCAGCTTCGCCAACAAACTAAAGTTGACGTGATGCGAGACTAAGCGCTCCAGATACCGGAGCACGCCGCGTGCAATGCCAAAGAAGCGCACGCCCACGATTGCCACGGCCAGATCGGCCACCGACGGTTGCAGCGCCGCCGTTGCGATGATCCAGGCCGAGGTCGCCAGCAGGCCGATACTGCTGCCAATCGTTATCGCGCCCAGCAGCACCGACAGCGCCATCCACCCTTTGAAGGGCGCGGCCAGTTGCAGCAAGCGACGGAAAGTAATGAGTGACGAGTGACGAGTGACGAGTCCCACGGGGATGCTGCGCGATGACGAGCGACGGCGGACAGTGGATGATTGATGACGGCCGGGCAAGGCAGCATCCGTCGTTCGTCGTTCGTCAACCGTCATCCGTCTTTCGTCAACCGTCACGCCCTGTGCCACGACCAATCGATAATACGCGCCGCGTGCGGTCATCAACTCGGCAGGCGTGCCCTGCTCGATCACCACGCCGTGATCGAGCACGACGATCCGATCGGCGCGGGCGGCGGTGCTCAGACGATGCGTGATGATCAACGCGGTGCAGTCTTGCAGCAGTTGATCGATCGAACTCTGAATCAAGTCTTCGGTTTCAAGATCGAGGTTGGCCGCAGCTTCGTCCAGAATCAATAACGGCGCGTCCTTCAAGAACGCGCGTGCCAGCGCGATGCGCTGCGCCTGCCCGCCGCTCAGCCGCGCGCCGCGTTCGCCGATGAGCGTGTCATAGCCCTGCGGCAAAGCGCGAATGAAGTCATCGGCGCGTGCCAGCTGCGCCACATGGATCACTTCATCGAGCGAAGCGTCTGGTCGCGCCAACGCGATGTTGGCAAATACCGTGGCGTGAAATAAGTACGGCAACTGCGGTACCCACGCTACCTGATCGCGCCACGCGCCGATCGAAAGCGAGCTGAGCGGCGTCGTATCCAATTTGATCGCGCCGGAGTGCGGTTCGATAAAACGCAGCAACAGATTCGCCAGCGTGCTCTTGCCCGCGCCAGTCGCACCCACCAGCGCTGCGCGTTCACCGCGCTTGATCTCGAACGTCACATCGTTCACCGCGGCGCGATCATCGCCGTAGGCAAACTTCACAGTTTCAAAGCGAATGACTTGCCATTGATCACTGAGCGCACCTGCCTGATCCCCAATCCCCGATCCCCGATCCCTATTTTCCGGCTCTTCCAATATCTCAAAAATCCGTGCAGCCGCCGCCACACCCGACATACCCGCGTGGAAGCGGGTGCCCAGCAAGCGCAGCGGCGCATAGAAATCAGGCGCGAGGATCAGAATGAAGAGCGCCTGCTCGAAGAGCAAATTGCCGGCCAACAGGCGCAGACCAATCTCCACGGCGATGATGGCCGTGCTGATGGTGGCGATCATCTCCAGCGCAAAAGCCGAGAGAAACGCCACACGCAGCACGCTCATGGTCGTGTCACGGAAGCGTTCGCTGACCTGCCCGATGGTTTCGATCTGCCGGCGGCTGCGTCCCAGAATCTTGAGAGTGGTCAAGCCTTGCAAGACATCGAGCAAGTGCGCGCTCATGAAACTCAGCGCCTTGTACTGATGGCGCGTCAACACCTCGGCGGCCTGGCCGATGAGCATCATCAGCAGCGGAATGAATGGCGCGGTCAACAACAGAACGATACCCGACAGCAGATCGATGGGGAAGACAAAGGCGAGGATGATCAGGGGCACGAGCGCGGCCAGCACCACTTGCGGCAAATACTGGCTAAAATAGGCTTCCAGCGCCTCGATGCCGTCGATGGCGGTATTGGTCAGTTCGCCGGTGCGTTCGCCGCGAATGTAGGCGGGGCCTAGGTGCATCAACTTATCGAAGACGCGCTGGCGCAGCGCGGTCTTGACGCGCGCGGCCACTTGAATCGCGCTGACTTCGCCGCCCCATGCCAGCACTGCCCGCACGACGATAATAATCAGCAGTGCGATCAAGGCCGGAGTAACATCGGCCAACGTGGCGGACTTGAGAAACACCCGATCGATCACGCTGCTCAACGCGCGCGCCTGCGCGACGATAAACAGCCCGCCCAGGCCGCCGAGGCCGATCGTAAGGACGAGGTAACCGCGGACGGTTCTGGCTTCGGCGAGGAGACGCTTATCGAATTTCACGACGGCTTAACCACGAAGAACACGAAGTACCACGAAGATGGTTTAAGCGCTGTTTCGTGGTCGGCGTGGATCATTTCTTCTTCCTCACATACAGCCGCTTCTCAACCCTGCCAATGACGTCACCCGCGCCATCGACCACGTCGACGTTGAAGATCGGTTCCAGTTTTTCACCGGCATCGACCTGCGTCTTGATCGCGGCGATGGTTTCCGGCGGAATGTGAAACGTGGCATACACCGTGCCTTTGCCGGGTTTAACGAACTGAATCGACGCGGCCTTGTCCCAGACGATGTAATCGCGACCCAGATGCTGCATGAGGATCAGCATGAACCACGGATCGCACATCGCGTACAGGCTGCCGCCGAAGTGCGTGCCGACTGCATTGAGATTCAACCGGGTCAACGGCATCTTCACTTTGATGGTGTAGGCATCGCCGTCACGCTGCAGCACGCGAATGCCCGCGCCCAGCAGCGGCGGATACCAGTTGATTAACTTGAAGCGGGGGCTGTCCAGAAAGCCGCGAGAATGCCTATCACTCATTACTCGTCACTCGTCACTCGTCACTCATCATTCTTCACTTTTCGTTTCCGCTTCGGCTTTACCGGCAGCGCGTAGCGCCAGATCAACCGCCGCATGGCTTCGGTGATGCGCGGCGTGTGCGGAAAGCGCTCACGGGTAGTGACAATCAATCGGATCACATCAGCGCGGCGTTGGCGTTCGGTGGGCATGGACGTTGCTCCTATGCCTCATTATAAACCTATCGGGGCACGCCGTCACAGAGTCGTCAATGCCCTGTGCTGGCGCGCCCCGATGAGTGTAACAGCCTCAAAGAAAGGTCAGTCGATGTAGTTAAGCCTGCGTCTGCACGGATTGGCGCGTCACGCGCTTGCGGAAGGTGTAGTACGTCCAGCCTTGATACGCCAGCACGATCGGGACGAAGATGACCGCGACGATCGTCATCACCGACAGGGTGTACGGCGTCGATGAGGCGTTCTGGATCGTCAGGCTGTAGGCGGGATTGGTGCTGCTGACCATCACGCGCGGGAAGAGCGTCAGGAAAATCGTGATCACGCTCGTCGCAATCGTCACGCCCGTCATCGCAAAGGCCCAGCCATTGTGTTTGTTGCGAATGAACCAACCCGACGCCAGCAGCGTGGCGATACCCGACAACGGGATGATGCCCGGGTTGACGCCCAACTTGCTGAACATGTCGGTGAACAGGTTGCTGGCGATGATCGTGACGACCAACACCACCAGCGAGATCGGCCACAGCCGCCCGGCGATTTTGTTGGCCTTCTCGGACACTTCGCCTTCGGCCTTCATGCTCAGGTAGATCGCGCCGTGCAGGATCATCAGCACCAGGCCGTAGATCCCGGCGATGAGCGTGTACGGGCTGAGCAGCGAGAAGAAGTTGCCTGTGAACTGCATCTTTTCATTGATCGGCACGCCCTGCAGCAGGTTGCCAAACGCCACACCCATCAACAGCGCCGGGACTAAACTCCCACCGAAGATCGCCCAGTCCCAGAAAGCGCGCCACTCCGGCTTCTTGTTCTTGCTGCGAAATTCAAAGGCCACGCCGCGCATGATTAGCGCGATCAACACCACACCCAACGCCAGATAGAAACCGCTGAACATGGTGGCGTACCAGTTGGGGAACGCGGCGAAGATCGCACCGCCCGCCGTCAACAGCCACACTTCATTGCCGTCCCAGAACGGCCCGATCGTGTTGATGACCACCCGACGATCGACGTCGTCCTTGGCGACGAAGGGCAGCAGGATGCCCACGCCATAGTCGAAGCCTTCCAGGAAAAAGAAGCCCGTCCACAACACCGCAATCAGAATGAACCACAGGGTTCGCAAGAATTCAGGATCCATGATGTTCTCCTTAACTCCCTCCTCTGTCTGAACGGGGGAGGGTTGGGGTGGGGGTTAGTACGCGCCAACCGGCTGCGCATCCTTGACGGGATCGCTTTTGGCAAAACGGCGCAACAGCCCGATCGTGACGACCATCAGCCCGGCGTACACGGCTGTGTACAGCACCAGCGTGATCAACACCGAGAAACTATCGACGGAGGTCGACACGCCATCGGCGGTCTTCATCAGCCCGAAGACGATCCACGGCTGGCGGCCCAGTTCCGTCATCAACCAGCCGGTCGCCGTGCCGACGTAAGGCAGCAGTATCGCCAGCGGCAAAATCTTCAGGAAACGCGGGCTGCTCTCAAACTTGTTCTTCAGCAGCAGATACATCGCCAGCGCGGCCAGCGCAATCATCAAGAAGCCGGCCCCCACCATCGCGCGGAAATTCCAATAGATCAACGGCACCGG
The DNA here is from genome assembly GCA_016219235.1 of Chloroflexota bacterium. The sequence continues at coordinate 5,805 of JACRBO010000482.1, read as the reverse complement.
CGGCAGGTAGTCGCCCGGCCCATAGGTCTGCTGATATTCGGCATTCAGTTGATTCAACCCGCGCACTTCACCCGTCAGCTGGTTGTAAGACAGCAGGCTCAACAACGCCGGCAGGCGAATCGAGAACACCTCACTGCGGCCATCCAGCGTCCCGATCGTGAGCAGTGAGAACGACGCGGGGCTTTCGCTATTGAACAAGCCCTCGGCCGCCGCCATCTTCATCGGCTGGGTTTGGACCATGTGTTGCGCCTGACTGTGACCGATTACGGCCACGCCCAGCGTGCCAATCAACGCCGCAATCACGGCAATCTGCACCGACTTCTTGAAGAAGTCCAGATTGCTCTTGCGCAGCAAATGCCAGGCGCTGATGCCCAGAATGAAGAACGCCGCCGTCGTGATGCCCGCCGTAAACACGTGCGGGAACTGGACCCACACGCTGGGATTGCGCAGCAGCGCCAGAAAGTCCACCATCTCTGCGCGCCCGTTATTGAGCACGTAGCCCGTCGGCTGCTGCATGAACGAGTTGGCGATCAGAATCCACAACGCCGACAGGTTCGACGCACAGGCCACCAACCAAATCGCCGCTAAATGCGCCTTCTTGGAGATCTTATCCCAGCCGAAGAACCACACGCCCAGGAACGTCGATTCGATGAAGAACGCCATCAAGGCTTCAATCGCCAGCGGCGCGCCAAAAATGTCGCCCACAAAGCGCGAATACTCCGACCAGTTCATGCCAAACTGAAACTCCTGCACGATGCCGGTCACCACACCCATCGCAAAATTGATCAAGAACAATTTGCCCCAGAACCGGGTCATCTGTTTATAGACCTCGTTGCCGGTGCGATAGTAAATCGTCTGCATCACGGCCACCAACACCGACAGGCCCAGCGTCAATGGCACAAAGAAAAAGTGATAGACGGTAGTGATGCCAAACTGCAATTGAGCCAACAGCAATGAATCCACTTCATGTCTCCTTGCTTAATCTCCCCGCACAGATGCCCGCTCCCCTGACGCTACTGCGACTTCGCCATAGGCAGCTCCTCAAACAGGGTAATGATTGATGAGGTGATTTCCACGGGAAATTCCAGATAAACCAGATAAACTCAGTCTTGAATCAAGATACAGCCAATCGGGTGATATAAAAAGTGATAAATATCATTTTATAACGATCCATTTGTCATGCGACAACAAAGCGCCCCGCTGGACAATAATCCCCAGCGGTGGCGCTTCTGGCCGGAACCTTGTTAGTGCGCCAGCGGAAATCTGACCGTAAACGTGCTGCCCTGCCCAACCGAGCTTACCACGTCAAGCGTGCCGCCATGCGCCTGAACGATCTCTTTGACAATCGCCAGGCCCAGACCGCTGCCGGGCAGGTTAGCCTGCACCGTCCGTTTGCCCCGATAGAAACGATCAAACAAATGCGGAATATCCTCCGGGTCAACGCCCAGACCGGTATCCTTGACCTGCACGCAGATGTGCCCGTCTTCGCTAAAGGTGCGGACTTGAACCCGGCCCGCCGGAGTGTAATTGACGGCATTGGCCACCAGATTGGTAATCACCTGGGTGAGTTGGTTAGGCTCGCCCTGTATCGCCGACAGATCCGGCTGCGGCTCAAACGTCAGCTGCAAGCCGACCGCATCCGCGCGAGGTTGATGCGCCACCAACACCGGCGCGATCAGCGCGTTAAGATCGATCGGCCCCAGGACGGCCGCCGATTGATCGCGCTCCAACCGTGACAGATCGAGAATGTCTTCGATCAGCGTAGTCAGGCGGGCCGCCTGGTCGTTCAAGGCCGCTAAGTAGTGCGTGCGTTTCTCCGGCTTGCCACGCTCCAGCAAACTGAGATAGAGCACCAGGCTGGTCACCGGCGTACGCAGCTCATGCGAGACATCTGACACGAATTTTGATTTTAACCGATCAAGTTCGGTCAGCCGCTCGTTGGCCTGTTCCAGAGCCTGGGTGCGTTCGGTCACACGCTGCTCCAACGTCTCGACCACGTTGGCGCGATACAGCGCGTTGGCGGCGATGTCGGCTACCGCGTTCAAGATCCGCAGCTCTTCGCGGCTAAAGGCGGGCTGCTCACGGCCAGCCCAGACCGCCCCGATGATCTGGTCGTCGGCAATCAGGGGTACGCACGCGACTGCCCGCACTGTTCCCCACCGCTCGGGGTAGACCAGGCGTCCGTCGGCTTGCACATCTGCGCTGACATACGGCTGGCGCGTGGCGATGACGTGACCGATAATCCCCTCGCCCAACCGAAACTGCACGCCGGTGAACCCGGCCAATGCACCGCGCGCCATAAGGGTCGTAATCTCTTCAGTTGGAGGTTGATACACCGACAAAGTGGCTCCATCGGCATTAAACAGGCGCATCAGCAGGTCCAGAATGACGGGGAGCATCTCGGCACGGGTGGCGGCTCCGCGCAAGGCCGAGCTAACGTAGGCAATGGACTCCAACTCCAACTCGCGCTGCTTGCGCTGCGTGATGTCACGCACCGTCACCAGCATGACACGCTGGCCGTGGATCGACGTCAGGCGGCTGGTGAGTTCGACCGGAAACGTTTCGCCAGTGGCGCGCACATTGACCGTTTCGAGCGCATGGCCCGCCGTTTCAGGGTCAAGCGTTCCACCGGCCATCAAGACGGGCTGGCCGCGCGGCACCAGATCAAACACGGTCTTGCGCAGCAAATTCTCGCGCGTGTCGCGGTACATTTCGCAAGCGCTGGCGTTCACATCGAGTATGCGGCCGTCCGGCGCTTCAACAAAGATAGCGTCGCGCACCCCATCGAAGATGGCGCGATACCGCTGCTCGGATTCGCGCAGGGCCTGCTCCGCCCGATCGCTCTCATCGCGCAAGCGTTTCTGATCCAGCGCGTGCCGCACCGATTGGCCCAGCCGTGCCAGCCGATCCTTAATCAGATAATCGGCCGCGCCGAGCTGCATACATTCGACGGCGGCTTCTTCGCGCGTGCTGCCCGTGACGACGATAAACGGAATGCTGAGCCGGCGTTCCTGCAACAATTGGAGGGCCTTGAGCGCGTTAAACTGCGGCAGATTGTAGTCGGCCAGGATCAGGTCGAGCGGTTCGGACAGCGCTGCCGCATAATCGGCCGCGGTGTCCACGCGACGCCAATCGGGCTGGAAACCGGCCCGCTTGAGCTCCAGCGCAACGAGTTCGGCATCGTCGGGCCGATCTTCAAGGATCAACACCCGCAATGAATCAGACATACATCCCCTGCCTTCGCCCACACATCGTCACACTTGCGGTGGTTGATTGAGCAACAGCCAGTAGAAACCCAAATCGCGGACGGCTTCCGTGAACTGCTGAAAATCAACCGGCTTGACGATGTAACTGTTCACACCCAGCTGGTAGCTGCTGACAATATCACGCTCTTCACGCGAGGAGGTCAACACCACAATCGGGATCAAGCGCGCCTGAGGATCGGCTTTGACGCGCCGCAAGACTTCCAGCCCGTCGATCTTGGGCAGTTTCAAATCGAGCAGAATCAACCGGGGTACCTGAGCCAGATCGCGTCCCGCAAACGCACCAGTCCCGAAGATGAACTCCAGGGCTTCCGCGCCGTCCCGCACGACTTGAATGGGGTTGTGCAGATTGTTCTTCTTCAAGGCGTGCAGCGCCAACTCAACATCGTCCGGGTTGTCTTCAACCAGCAAGATTTCAATCGGTTTGTCGGTCATCAGAGACTCCCAAGGTAAAGTAAAACGTCGCGCCTTCACCCTCGCGGGCGTCGGCCCAGACCCGGCCGCCATGGCGCTCGATAATGCGCTTCACAATCGCCAGGCCGACCCCCGTACCGGCATAGTCTTCGGCGCGATGCAAGCGCTGGAACACCCCAAAGAGTTTGTCGGCATACTGCATATCGAAGCCGGCGCCGTTGTCGCTGACAAAGTAGATCGGCGTACTTGCGTCTATCTTACACCCGATTTCGATCCGGGCGGAAGTGCGCTTCGCCGTAAACTTCAGGGCATTGGCGATCAGATTAATCAACACCTGTTTCAGCAGCGCCAGATCGGCCTGGCCGGGTGGCAGATCGCCGATCGTGATCTCGATCGACCGATCGCCTTCGGCGGCGCGCAAGTCGTCGAGCACCTGTGTGATCAAGGCCGTCAGATCGACCGGCTGTTTGTTCAAGGGTTGACGGCTCAGCCGGGAGAAGACCAGCAAGTCATCAATCAACTGGCCCATTTGCTGGGCATTGCGGCGCACAATGTGCAAGTAGCGCTGCGCGGCAGCATCCAGATGTGAAGCGTGGTCTTCGAGCAGAATGCGCGAGAAGCCATCCAGGGCGCGCAGCGGCGCCCGCAAATCGTGCGAGATCGAATAGGAGAACGCCTCCAGTTCACGGTAAGCGGCTTCGAGCCGGCTCTGATACAGGCGCATGGCCTCTTCCGCCCGATGACGTTCCGTGTGATCCACGATCGTCGAGCGGCTCATGAGATAGTGTCCGGCCGCATCACGCACGGCGGTCGCGCTGAGCAAAACGGGCAAGCGCGAGCCGTCTTTCCGCACCATTTCAAATTCCAGGTCGCTTATCCAGCCGCGTTCTTTGAAAGCGGGAAAGGTCTCTTGAAAAGTGCGCACGCTGGCCGGTGTGAGCAGATCGGCAAACTTCAGCCCGCCGACAATCTCCGCGCGCGAATAGCCCAGCCAGGTCAATTCGGTGTCGTTGACGCGCACAAACCGGCCGTCGGCGTCCAGTGAATGATAGCCGCACGGTGCGTTATTGTAGAGGTCGCTCAACTCGGCTGTTCGATCGGTCACACGCTGTTCCAGTTCGGCGTTGAGCGCGCGGATCTCGTTTTCGACACGTTTGCGATCGGTCACGTCGACGGCAATACTGAGCAACAGTCGCTGGCCGCGGCCGGACTGGCTCAAGGGCGTCGTGTAGAAGTCCCAGGTTCGCGGTTGACCGTCACGGGTCTGAATCACCCATTCGCCATTGCTAACCGTCTCATCAATCTGGAACAGGCTGTCGATATAGTCTTTGGCAAAGCCGCTGCGTTGGCCGTAAGCGCGCTCAGTCCAGTCGCCCATCGTAGGAATGTCGGCCAATGTGTAACCGGAATACTTTGTCCAGCCCTGGCTGAGTTGATAGATCTGATCGTCTTCGTCGTGAATCATCATCGGGACGGGCGCGTTCAGTACAGCCTGCCGGAAACGCGCTTCACTCTCGCGCAGCGCCTGCTCCGCCCGTACCCGTTCGGTGATGTCACGCCCATACAGATTGACGTAGTCCGTGTCGGCCACGGCCGTCACAAACAACGACCAGACCCGCTCGTCCTGCTCGATGTCAATCGACCGCTTCGATTGATTGGCATGTACGTCGGCGGCAACCTGACACCAGAACGCCGGGGCCAGATCGCCCACCGCGCGCTCCCACGTTGCCAGCAAGGCCCGTCCCGCTGCATTGGCATACAGAATCTGGCCGTCCCGTCGAAAGCGCATGACTGGATACGGATTCTCTTCTGGAAATTTCGCGACGTTGCTCAGCTCAACTTGGGCCTGTTTCTGCTGACTGATGTCCACGAACATCGTAGCAAATTGGCCTGGCCCGGTTGAAATCACAGAAATATCAAAAAAACGATCGAGCGGCGTGAAGTACGTTTCAAAACGGGCGGGTTTACCTGTAGCGGCCACTCGTGCATAGACCTCCAGATATGGAGCTTCTGTGACCCCGTAAGCCGCGGTGGCTAAACGCCCAACAACCTGATCGCGTTTCAGGCCGAGCAGCTTTTCATAGAGCGGGTTCACCTGCAGGATAATGTAATCAATTGGCTTGCCCTG
>JACRBO010000481.1 GCA_016219235.1 Chloroflexota bacterium | reverse complement strand
AAGCGGGCCAGAACGCAGTATTCGATAAGCCCGACCAGGTCCCCGTTGCAGCCTGCGATTTCAGTGCGAAGTAGAGCGTGCCGCTTGAGTACGGCATGACGGCCGGATACGTGTCACTGAGCACAGCCGTCGTCAGCGTGACGGTGTCGCTCCAGGTGAGATCGGTGATCGGACTGGTGGCGTAATGCAGCGTGGTCGTGACGGCCGCGCTCAACGGCGTCCAACGCAACGTGGCGGTGAGCGTGGTGCTATCGGTGATGGCCGTGGTCACGCGCAGATCGCCGACGCTGGCCGGCGGCACATAGGCCGCTTCGATGTCGAGATAGTTGAGCATCGTGTACTCGTCGAAGAGGCCCATCGCCAGGGTGAGTTTGTGGTCGCCGATATAGACCCGTTTCGTGCGCACCAGATACGGATTGGCGGGGGTGGTCGCTTCATCGTTGACGAAACTTAACCCTTCAATGTCTGCCTTCTGATGTGAATACGTGCGCCCCTGCCACCCGACCGACAGGGTGACGTTGTATTCGCCGTTGGGGAGATCGAATTCAAAGGTGGCCGGTCGCCCCCAGTCGCTGTAGAGAATGCTGCGCTGCAGGACGTTCGGCCCACTATCGAGATAAGCCGTCAGCCAGTTCACATCGGGCGGCGCATACCAACCGTAACCCAGCGAGGTGTCGGCGGCATAATCGTTGCCGCCGATCTTCAGGTACGTGTGGCCGTTGACGATCAACGGATTGGCCGTTGGCTGTCCGGCCGGGTCTTGAAAATTGAGGTAGTAGTTGCCGGGCGCACCCACCGCCCGCGGATGGGTGGGCGGCGGATTGATGTCGGGGATAGTGGCAATCTCGCCGCCGTTCTTCAAGCCGATCAAGCGGCGCAGGTTGTAGATGAAGTCGTCGTCGCGGGTATAACTGCTCAGCCCGGCGATGATCTTGTTGACCTGCACATCGGCCGCATTGGTTTGATTAACTTGGGGTTGGCCGCCGCCCAGCACGTAGAGATATTCGTAGTCTTCCAGGCTGTCGCGCATCAACTCGAAGCGGATCGACGGCACGAAGCGATGACCGTTGGAGCCATAAGCAATGGCGGTGTTGCTCTCCGAGGGCGGATACAGCATGAAGGTATCGCCGTTGTGCCCATCGGTCATCGGCTGCGTCCACGGATTCTTGCTCCAATCATTGAGCGAATAATAGGCGATGCCGCGCACACGATACTTCCACAGGAACCAGCCGGTGAACTTGCTCTCGATGCCGGGATGATCGAGCGTGATGGGGTTGAAGTAGGGCGGGCGCGTGCCGTGCAACCAGTAGATCCACGTGTCTTCGCCGTGATTCAACTCGCGGTCGTGCGAGACGGTCGGGTTGTAGTTGTTCAACACCGGCAGCCAGACGTCGAGGTGCGCGCCGGTCTGATTGTAGATTTCGGGCTTCGGCTCTTCGGACACCATCAGTTTTAAGTTTGGCGCAGCCGCGTGAGAATAGCGCGAATACCACGCCACCGCATCGTAATCGGCCTGATTTTGTGGCTCATTCGCAAAGTAGTGATAGGCTTCGTCAAGATAGCCCATGCCGCTAAGATAGTTCTGCATGGCGGTCACATACGCAAACCAGGCCTGGTTGTAGGCCGAGGTGGGATTCTGCAACCAATCGCTGGCGCTGCGCGTGAGGCCGCAAAATGGGGACGGTCGCTGATCGAGCGAAGAATCGTTGTTGGCAAACGACGCGGCCATGAAGGTGTTGAAGCCCATACCGCCATTGAAGGGTGCGGCAAACTGCCCGTTGAGCAAACCCGCACCCGCCACGTAACGCTGCGCCAGAAGATCAAAGCCCCAGATGCCGTCGTTGTCGGTGAAGGTGTGTGTGCCGCAATCGTAATCGATGAAGGGCTGCGCAAACGTGCCGCCGCCGGTCAGGCCGCCCGGCCAATTCACACTCGACGGCGTCAGGCGATGATCGATGAAGTATTGCTTGATCTTATCGACGTACAGCCAGTAGTTGCTGCCGGTGCCCGTCACGCTGTATTTGCTCAGGATGGTCTGATAGGAGAAATTCATCTGCGAAGCAATGTGCAGTTGATCGGGAATCGAAAAATTAAACACGTGCAGACGCACGGGTACGCTGATCGCGCCGATATGGACGTTGGTGATGTAATCGCCTGATGGCGTACCCGGCGGAATGAAGAGACTGAACCAGAACGCGGTATTTTCGTTGGCGGTCACAGCCACCATCGCGCCGTTGGCGATGGGCCACAGCGGATCGGGGTACGGGCCGATACGCCCCAGGCTATCGCTGACCTGCGTGATGTTGACGTACTTGACCTGATACAGTTCCGCCGTGATGCCGGAGCCGAACGAATCGATGCTGACGACGACGTTGCCATTCGCCGCCGGTTTGACCGCCACCTGGAACGGCTCGAACTCGTTCTTCGCGGCGTAGACCTTCACTTCGGAGCCGGTGGCCGTGGGCACAGGCGCGTCTTTGAAAACGCGCGCGCTGGGCGGCGCTGTCCAGATCGCATAAGCCGCCGTGGACTGGCTGAGTTTGTAGCTATACGGCTCGGTGTCATCCGCCGCGACGGTGACTTGCCCGGATGATGGCGAGATCAACAGAAGCGTCACGATCGCGAACGCCAATGCTGAGCGGATCAATCGGATCATGGCAGGTCCCTCCTACGCGCGGGTCGTGTGTCCGCACAAGGTGTCAGGTAGTTGGCAGAGGCGGCTCCGTGCGCCGCCTCTGCCAACACAGACGCTCACTTCATGATGATGGGCAAATACAGGGTTATCAGGCGGACGGGCGTGTCCAGTTCGGCATGACCCGGATAGCTGCCCGCCTGGCCGGCGATGTCGGCCACGTTGTGCAGCACTCGCCCGCCGGCGCCGCCCACGGTGGTCGTGATAATGACCTGGCCCTGCGCACCCGCGCTAAGCGTCCCCACAGTCCAGGCCAATTGCTGGGCCGTCTGGACATCGGCTGCGGGTGAGGTGGCGACCACCGTTAGATTGGCGGGCAAAGTATCCGTCAGTCTCACAGTCGTAGCGGCCTGGTTGCCCGCATTGGAATAGCGCAGGGTATAGACCAGGGTATCGCCCGGATCGACCGCAGGCGTCGAGCCGCTCTTGGTCACCTGTAGAATCGGGGCCGCGCTAACGATCTGCGTGGATAAGAGCGTCTGCGTCACGACGTTCTGCCAGGCGCCGGCCATCGCCGAGTTGGTGATGACGCCGGCGGCCAGTGCGGTGGTCGTGATCGCGATCGACTTGCTTTCCGCGGGGCTGAGCGAACCCAGCGACCAGCGCAACATCGGAAGCGTGACCAGGTCCGGCTGTGGCGATGCGCCGATTAACGACAGACCTGTCGGCAAAACGTCCACGATGGTTACGTCCGTCAGGGTGGCGCTGCCAAGATTGGTCGCCTGCAAGGTGTAGACCAGCTGCCCGTTGGTTAGGACCGTGCTCGGCCCCGACTTGACCAGACGCAGCCAGTTAGAGGCCGGCTGCACGATGGTGGTCAACAGGGACGTGAGCGTGGGCGTTACCCCATCGGCCATGACCAGGGCGCGATTGTCGAGCTGCTCATAACCCGTTGCGACCTGCACGCGCACAGTCACGCTGGTGTTGCCCGTGCCCGGTCCGACGGAGGGTGCGGTAAAGAGCAGTACGCCGTTCGGATAAGGCGTGGCCGGCGGATTGCTGGAGATGAACTGCGCACCCGCCGGCAGAAAATCATACAGGCGCACGTT
>JACRBO010000480.1 GCA_016219235.1 Chloroflexota bacterium | reverse complement strand
GGGCGCCAATGGAAACGGACTAGTCGCCATCGATGTGATGATCGTTGGGAGCGGATTAGATGGAAACCTGGCAGGGAGACAAACTAATCCGCGCCCAACGAGCGGTGAACGCTCATTCGATGATCCATTATCTCAAGGCCGGGCGCCAATGGAAACGGACTAGTCGCCATCGATGTGATGATCGTTGGGAGCGGATTAGTCGGCTTAACACTTTGAATTTGATGTAAATGAGTCAAGTTTCAGGCCGCCAAATTTGCTTGGGCAATCCAGTCGTCCATCGCCCGTTCCAGTTGGTCGAACCGACGAGCGAGGGTGTCATCCGATGGCATAGCACTTGGGACGATGTGTGCCAGGCCCGGGCGGATCACGCGCGCATAGGTGCGCGTGAAGAACAAGGCGACCCGCCAGCCGAAGTCCGTCACGTGATACCGATGGGTGTTGGGTTGGCGCTCAACTAAGCCGTGGAGCCGTAGCCGCCGCAAGTGATAGGTCATCTGCCCGGAGGTTAATTGATCTGGGAGCAGGCCCAGGAGGGGCGCGAGGCGCGTCCGTAACTCAGGGTGGGTGAAGCCATGCGGTAGCAAGCGGAAGGCGACTAAGGCGCTGAGCAAGGCATGCACGCGCGGGTCGGTGAAGCGCAAGGCGGCGACGCGCTGGCCGGACACGGTCTGGGGCTGATTGACTTGTTGAAAGGCGGCTTCGCCTAACAGGCAATTATGGCTGAGGGTTTGGACGCGCAGGAGACGTCGGTTGGCTGGAAAGCCGATCTGCCGCAAAGCGGGCAGGTTCTTCAACCGTTTGCCGATGGCGAAGTCGCGGGTGTCGTTGATGGTCGTTTCCGTACGCAAGGCCCGCCCTTCTTTGTGATATTGTTTGATGCGCGAGTGCTTGTAATCGACATGCAAGGTCGGCGTGACGCCCGCCATGATGACCCGTGTCCGAAAGCGGCCGGGGGTGCGGGCGGTGATGCGACGCTCAAAGATCAGTTGGACCTGGTCAGGACGCCCCAGGTCCAGATGCTCCCGAATCGCGGTTTCAAAGAAGAGGCGTCCCGTCAGCGGCCGATCCAGAACTTGCGTGAGCGAGAACTCGGCTTGCAAGATCGAAATGTCATAGTCATAGCCCGCCGCCCGCTCGGCCTCCGTGAAGGGTTGTGGCAAGCGGGTCAGCCACTTGCGGATCAACGCCTCGATCTTCTCCGCCGACAGGCCGTCGGCCAAGGCTTGCGCCCGCCCCGGATCAGCGCAGGTGCGGAGACCGTTATCCAACGGGTCATAGGCGATGCCTTCACGGGCGAGTTGACACTTCAGATATTCATGGCCGTTGAGACAGAATTTGGCGGTGTAGGGGAAGTACGAACTGAATTTGAAAAAGAACGGCCCGAAGTCTTGATCAACGCCATAGAAATAGTAGTGGTTGACCATCGCCGTGGTGCGATACAGGCGCGGATACCGATCCTGCGTCCGCGGGCCGAGTCCTTTGGCCGTGCGATAGGTCGTCGTTTTCTCTTGGGCCTTGCCAATCAACACAATCCGATCCTGACCGATCGCACCCGCCACATAGGGCACGACCACCTCATCTTTCCGTTGGCCTTTCTCGAAGGTCAGCACGGGCACCTGATGCGCCTGGGCATACGCCTCAATCCCTGCGACAAAGGCATGGCTGATGGGGGCCATCGCCGCCGACGAGGCCACCGGATACTGGCGTTCGTGTTTCAGAAACCAACTGGCCCCGGCAGCATGCTGCAACTTGGGAATGTAGACGTTCAGATACAGACGGTCAATGCTTTCGACTTCCAACGTGACATGGCTTTGCAACACCTCGGCGAGGGAGTGGGTTATACTCATGGTTAACTCCGATTGTGGGGGCCACTTCGGCCACTTCACCGCTCAACGGTGCTTACGGACCGGTTATACCGCGTCCGCCTTGTTCCCGCAATCGGAGCCTCTGTGTGTCAGCCACACATCTCGTCGGTCTGAGGCGAAGCCTCGCTAGACGTTAGAAATTGGAAGTTGGACGTTGGAGGATCACATTACGCACTATGAACTGAGCATTATGAATTGAGCATTGAGCATTGTTCATTGATCATTGTACTTTCCGGTGCCGCCAGCCCACCTGCCACACGCGCCAGGCCGCCTCCAGCTTCACCGGAATGCTCATCTTGCTTTGGCCGATGCGGCGATCTTCAAAGTAGATGGGAATCTCGATCACGCGCAGGCCCAGACGCTGGCTCAAATACGACATCTCGACCTGGAACACGTAACCGTTCGAGCGCACGCGATCGAGTTGAATGCACTCCAGCGCCGATCGCCGCCAGCACTTGAAACCCGCGGTCGCATCGTGTACTTTCAGGCGCAGGATCGCGCGCGCATACACGTTGGCCCACGCCGACAACAACACGCGGCCGGCCTCCCACTTCTCGTCGTGGCCGCCGCCGCTGACATACCGCGACCCCACCACCACATCACACTCTTCCGACTTCGCCAGCATCTCGGGCAAATAGTGTGGTGAATGCGAGAAATCCGCATCCATCTGGATGATGCGATCATAGCCCCGTTCGATCGCCCGGCGAAACCCGTCGATATACGCGCGGCCCAGGCCGCGCAAACCGGTGCGATGAAGCACGTGCACCCGATCGGATTCCGCCGCCAGCCGATCGGCGATCTGTCCCGTGCCGTCCGGCGAGGCATCATCCACAATCAAAATATCCAGCGGCACGGTCAGGGCCAGCAGGGCCGCCGAGAAATTGGCAATGTTATCGGCTTCATTGTACGTCGGTACGACGACGAGCGCATTCATTGATCACCCCGGCGTGAGATTATACCATCCTCGTCCCGCCCCAAAATAAAAGAGCCCTTCGCGGCGCGAAGAGCTCTATCAAGTCCGGCTCATCCCTACAGCGGCTGCACTGAATGCAAACCCGCAACTTTCAACGCGTCTTTATCCGCATACGGGCCGTTTTGTTCCGTAATCAGGCCCACCGAAAACTTCAAAGCCGGCGGCGGTTCGTCGCCCGGCCCGCGTTCCTTGGCCGGATAGAAATAGTGTACGGCCTGCCGGATGCGCGCGGCCAACCGCTCACGCAGTTCGGCGCCGCGTGTCGCCTCGCTGACGACGACGAAGTGAGTGTCACTCAGCTGGCCCACAAACGCTGTATCGCCGTCAATCTGGCCTTCGTTCGCCGTGTTGTTCATCATCAGCGCCAGCGCTCGCAGCGCGTCGTCCCGCGCCACAAAGCCATAGCGATCGGCAAACGCGTCCAGCCCCCCCACGCTGATGGTCAACAGCGCCCAGTTGTGATGCGTCAGCATCACGCGCAGCCGCTCTTCCACCAGATCATCATACGGCAGGCCGGTCACCGGATGCACCAGGGTTTGATACTTCGAGCGGCGCAGGATGTTGCGCACGCGCAGCCGCAAGTCCTGAATATCAAAAGGCTTGGTGATGTAGTCGACCGCGCCCAGCTCCAGCCCAGACAGGCGATCGCTGCGTTCGCGCTTCTCGGTCAAAAAGATCACCGGGACATTCTGGGTGCGGCGGTGGGCGCGCAGCCGCTTGCACACCTCATAGCCGTCCATATCCGGCAGGCGGATATCCAGCAAAATCAGATCGGGCAACAGGTCTTGCTGCGCCTGCCGGACAGCATCCTGTCCCCAGGCCACTGATACCACATCGTAGCCTTGAGCTTCAAAATACGCCGTCAGCATTTCGGCTGTGTCGCGATCATCTTCCACTACCATCATCTGTAGACGATCGGTCATGAGCATTCTCCACGACAGGTATCGAACGCAGCTCTGGAACGCGTTCGGTCAGCATACAAACGCAAAACCCGCCGAGCGGGTTTTACAAATATCGTTCGAACCGGCGCCAACCTCAAGCGCCGATCGAGCCAGGGTAAGCACGCTACCCGACCGGCTCTTTATAGACGGCAAACACGCACGACTTGTCGCCCATGGCGATGCAGTGCGTCTCATCCACGCGGAATTCCTTGCCGCCGCTGACCCAGCGCAGCGCCTCTTGCAGCACGCCGGTCGAGACGTGGCAGACCGGCTTGTCTGTCTTGCGGCCCCAGCAGATCGGGCAGCG
>JACRBO010000485.1 GCA_016219235.1 Chloroflexota bacterium | reverse complement strand
CCGCTGGCGTACATGACCACTTCACCCACACCCGCGCCGACCGCATCTACGGCGACCACGTAGTTGGCGCTCTCTTTTCCGTCGATGCTGATCTGCCGCACGACGAGAAACTTCAGGCCGTCCATCTTCTCGTCCTTGCGGGTGGCGACCAGCGTGCCGACGACTTTGCCGAGCAGCATACGAACCTCCAATGAGCAATTTTCAATGTTCAATGATCAATGTTGACGCTGACGCAGATCGTTGTTCATTGATCATTGTTCATTGTTAATTGATCATTATTCTTTCGCCGCCTGTTCGGCGCGGCCCAGCGGCAGCACGGCATCGACGTTGACGTGCGGGCGCGGGATGACGTGGACGGCCACGACTTCGCCAACCTTCTCGGCCCCGCGGACGCCGGCTTCAACGGCCGCCTTGACGGCGGCCACGTCCCCGCGCACGATGGCGGTCACGAAGCCGCCGCCCGTCTTCTCGTAACTGACGAGCTCGACTTTGGCCGCTTTGACCATCGCGTCGCTGGCTTCCACCATCGCCGCAAAACTCTTGCACTCGATCATGCCCAACGCTTCTGCCATGACTCTCTCCTTTAGTCTTTGCGCACGAAGGCTTCTTTGCCCGTAATGCCTTCGATGGCGTCGACGGCGGCCTGATAGCCAGCCATGATGTCGCGTTCTTCGCCGCCCAGGTAGACGCGCCCGAATGAGCCGAAGGCGCGCACTTCCAGGATGTTAATGGCCGCGCGCTTCTCGGCTTCATTGGCCGCGATGGCGGCATAGGCGGCGGGTTCCACTTCCAGCACGTACAGGGTGTGCCCGGCCAGCAGCAAGTGGCCGTGCCGCATCCGATTGATCAGCTGGGTGTGGTGCGGATCGACATTGCGGATGATCTGGCTGGATAGAATGCGGGGCTTCCAGCGGTCTTCTTCGCGCAGATTCAGTTCGCGCAAGATAGACGCCCCGGCGGCGCGCACTTCGGCCTGTGATTCTGAATGGACTTCCAGCAGTCCGTACAGACGCTCGATGATCTGCATGCCCGGCTTGACGCGCGTGGCCTTCACGGCGATGTCCGTGATGCGATTGATCTCGATGCCCGGAGAAATTTCGATCCACAATGAGGCATCGCCAGGCAGGGGCAGAAAGCCCTGCGCGACCGTGCCCAGAAATGCGGCGTGCTGCGGTTGCAAACTATCGAGGAAGACATACGAGCGTAAATCAGCCAACGGATAATCTCCTGGAGTGGGATCAGGCTCGCCGCCGATCGGGATCGTGTTCGTCGCGCAGCGGGTCGGTCGCAGGTGCCGTGGATTTCAGCACGCGACGCGGTTGAGTGGGATCGGGCTGCGTCACCGGGCCAAGCAGCGGCAGCAGCCGGTTGATGACTTCGGCATCCAGTTCGCAATGGGCGCACACATCGCACTGCCAGGCGGGCATGTTTTGGACGACCACGAACTCGCTGGCGTGCCAGTTGGCATAGGGAATGTGTTTCTTGTGCAGGTGACCGGCGTGACAGTGCTGACAGGTTTGCATGCGTTCTCGACTTTAGACCTGTCAGGTGGCGCAGGTCGCGGCTTGTTCTCAAGCGTGCGACGCGCCCCCCGACAGGTCTTATTGATTCGCTTCTTGCATGATCTTGACGCTGGCGCTGGCGCCGATGCGGGTCGCGCCCGCTTCGATCATCTTCACGACGTCGGCATAGGTCTTGATGCCGCCCGCCGCTTTGACGCCCATCTCCGGCCCGACCGCCCAGCGCATCAACGCCACATCGTGCACCGTCGCGCCGCCGGACGCGAAGCCGGTGGAGGTCTTGACGTATTCGGCCCCGGCTTCTCTGGCTAACTTGCACGCGATGACTTTTTCTTCGTCGTTCAGCAGCGCGGCTTCGATGATGACTTTGGTGATCGCGCCGCCGGTCTGCGCGGTGCGCACCACCGTGGCGATGTCGCGCGCAACCAGCGCATAATCTTTGCTCTTCATTGCGCCGATATTGATGACCATGTCGATCTCGGTCGCGCCGTCGTCGATGGCTTGCTGCGTTTCATACGCCTTGACTTCGGGCTGAGTCGCGACGAGCGGGAAGCCGACGACCGTCGCGATCTTGACGGGCGCATCTTTGAGCAGCTGCGCGCACAGTTTGACTTTGCTGGGATTGACGCACACGGCCGCGAAGTTAAACTTGCGCGCTTCGTAGCACAATTGCGCAATCTGCGCATCGGTGGCTTCCGGCTTGAGCAAAGTATGATCGATGTAGTTGGCAAGTTCGGCGTCGTCGGGCGCATCGCCCACGCTGGCGGTGATGCGGGTGGCGCCCGCATCGACGACGCGGCGCACGTGATCGATCGAATCACGGCCGGTGGGGGCCGGGGTCTCGATCGGTTTGGCGGTGGCCGCCGGATCGTTCAAAGCAATCAATACTTGCTTGGTGATGACTTCGACGAGTTGTTCGAGTTGGGCATTATCAATGGACATGGTTATTTCAGAAACCGTCGTTCGATGGCGATGATTTTATCGACGCGTTTGGCATGCCGTCCGCCACCAAACGGCGTGTCCAGCCAGGTCTTGACGATTTGTTTGGCCAGCGCCGGGCCGATCAGTCCTGCGCCCAGCGTCAACACATTGGCGTCATTGTGTTCGCGGCTGTTGACGGCTGTGGCCTGATCATAGCACAAAGCGGCGCGAATGTGCGGAACCTTATTGGCAGCCATGCACGAGCCGATACCCGCGCCATCCACCACGATGCCGCGCCAGGCGCGACCGCTGGCGACGAGTTCCGCCACAGCCAACGCAAAATCGGGATAATCGACGGCCTCGGTCGAGAAGGCGCCGCAATCGAGCGGCGCGTAGCCGAGTTCACCGAGATAAGTGCGGATGAGTTGTTTGAGTTCATAGCCGCCATGATCAGAACCGATGGCAACCGTCCTGGTGGTCTTCGCGCGCTCGATCGGGCTGGGCGACCCCGCCGGCTCGATCAGGTTGATACCGCGTTCGCGGGCGGCTTCACGGGCCAGGGGTGTCACGATTTGACTGGGCGCGACCTTAACGTCTGCACCCGACGCAAGCGCGGCCAGGCGTTGTTCCGTAATGGCGGACGCAGGTCGATCGGCGTTGGCAGATAGCCCTAACGTGCGTCGCAATACGGCGCGCACCAGGTCACGTACTTGCGCTTCATCAATTGCCACGCTTGGCCTCGCGTAAAGTGGCCGCCGGGATCAGCGTGCTTCGGCGACGGCGTAGGAATAGTGCGGCACGATCTGCCAGTTGGGCGGGGGCCAGTAGATGATCCATGCGCGGCCGACGATGGTGTCGCCCGGGATGGTGCCCCAGACGTGCGAGTCGCTGGAGTTGCTGCGATTGTCGCCCAGCACAAAGTAGCGTCCCGGCTCAACTTGCACGGGACCGAAGGCATAATTGGGTGGATTGGAAACGTAAGGCTCGTCCAGCGCTGTGCCGTTGACAAGCACCTGGCCGGGGCGCACTTCCACAGTGTCACCGGGCAGGCCGATGACGCGCTTGATCAGATCGGGCTGACTAACCTTCTCAAAGACGATGATGTCGCCGCGCTGGGGGCCGCTGAGTGAGTACGAGACTTTATCGACGATGACGTATTCGCCTTCCCATAGATTGGGCTGCATGCTGACGCTTTCGATGCGGAAGCGGCCGATGACGGCGTTCACGACCAGAAAAATGATGGCGGTCAGCAGCGCGGTCTCGACGACTTCGCGCAGCAAATTCGATTGCGGTTTGAGAATTGCTTCGGTTTCGGTCGGAGTTGTGGTGACGACTTCGACCGCGGTTTGCATGAGTTGATCTGACAAGAGATTAACCTTCTACCTTCGATAGTTAGTTTGCGGCGTACTCTGGCCGCGTGATAAATCGCATCTGCTTGAACGGATAATAGACGAATATTGCGCGCCCGATTTGGACTACTTGCCCGACAACGCTGCATAGCTATAGTGCGGCACCGCGCTCCACGCCGACGGCGGCCAGTAGACGAGCCACGCGCGTCCGACGATGTCTTTGGCGGCGACCGTGCCAAAACTGCGCGAATCGCTGGAATTATTGCGATTGTCGCCCATCACGAAATAGCGCTCCGGCTCGACCTGACGGGCAGGAATATCGACGCGGATGGCCTGATTGATGTATGGCTCTTCCAGAATGACGCCGTTGACCACCACTTGCCCGCCGCGCACTTCTACGGTGTCGCCGGGCAGCCCAATGATGCGCTTGATGTAATCGCGTTCGCCGGGCCGCAGCAGGACCACCACGTCGCCGCGTTCCGGCGGATGCAACAGATATGAAACCTTATCGATCAGCACGTATTCATTGTCGTGCAGATTCGGTTCCATGCTCTGGCCTTCAATGCGGAACCGGCCGGTAGCCGTGTTGACCAACAGGAAGATGATGGCGGTCAATAAAACCGTTTCGACAATCTCGCGCAGTAAATTGGTGCGTGGCGGCGGAGCCTCGACGGAGACAGGCGGGGGCGGTAGGGCGCTGTCGGCCGCCGGTGTTGTCAAATCTTCGGACACATTCACCTCTAATATCACTGACTCGCAAGGATTATACTCTAACTCATAGGGCGTGGCAACCAATCATAACCAGTTGACCAATTCCCCTAACATGGCATAATCAGGTCATTACCCGGTGTAGGTGAGGCATGGAGATAAGGCTATGACAACCAAAGGCCGTGTATTGATGATGGTGGCGGATGAACTCACGTCCAGATTGTTGGGGGCTTACTTCGCGTCGGTGGATTATGAGGTATTGGCCGCCGCGACGAAGGATGAGGCGCTGAGTGTGGCGCGCCAGGCGCAGCCCAAAGCCGTCATCATCGATCTGGACGTGCCCGACATCGACGTGGCCGCGCTGTGCAACGACCTCCGCGCGACGCCGCGCACGCGCCACTTACACATCACGCTGCTGACGCCGCAGGCCCGCCGCGACGATCGCTTGCAGGCGCTGGCGTCCGGCGCGGATGAGTTCATGGCCAAGCCGGTGGACGCCGAGGAGTTGGGCCTGCGCCTGCGCAATGCGCTGCGTCGGGCAGAATTTCAGAACCTGGTCGATCCGATCTCCGGCCTGCCAGGGCCGCGCCTCGTCGAAGAGCAACTGCGAGTCCTACTGCGCCGCACCGACGACTGGGCACTGATCCGATCGAGTCTGCGCGGCTACAAGGCCTTCAGCGCCGCGTATGGCTTTTTGGCCGGTGAGGAAGTGCTGCGTTTTGCGGCGCAGGCGCTGTCGCAAGTGGTTGAGCAACTGGGCGGCCATCAGGATTTTCTGGGGCATGCCGGCGGCGATAACTTCGTCGTCGTCACCACGCCCGATCGAGCCGAGGCGCTGCGCGCGGCCTTCGCCGAACGCTTTAACGACGGCGTCCGCGCACACTATTCCTTCCGCGAGCGCGAACAAGGTTACATGCTGATCAAGACCGCCGAGAGCGAAGAGCGCGTGCCGCTGATGACGCTCAACACGCAGATGATCACATCGGCGCAGGGGCCGTTTTACGATCTGGTGGAGTTGACGCAGATGAGCAATTCATAATGCACAATGCATAATGCATAATGCATAATGCATAATTCATAATGCGTCTCTCTGTCCCGCCGTCTCTCCATCCGATTGTCCCCGAAACCGCGCCAGATTGAACATCCCTATTGGATAGTCTGTTCTGCCTCGCACCGCTAAGTCCGCCAGAATGCGACCGATCAAGATCGAGAATTTGAAGCCATGCCCCGAACACGGCGAGGCGACGCTGACGTGCGGGTGGCCGGGCAGGGTGTCGATTATGAAATGCTGATCGGATGTGTTGGTGTACAGGCACGTCGCCGCGTGCAAGACGCTGCCGGTGGCCGCCGGGAAGGTTGCGCGCACATAGTTGGTCAGGCGCTGTAAGCGCACCGGATCGGCCTCGAAAGAGCGCGAGTCGGCGCTGACGGGCGGTCCCGCGTGATGTTCGCCTACTTTCAAGCCCGCGCGCCCGAAGGTGGGAAAGCCATAATAGTCGATAGTCGAGTAGTCTTTGATCGAATGGTCGCGGTTGGCATAGTGAATGAAGATCGGGAATTGATCGGGTGCAAACCGATCGGCGGGTGACACTTCGAAGAAGGCAAATTGCTCCTGGGTCACGATTAACGGCAGATCGATCCCCAACGGTTGTAACAGCGGCTTCGTCCACGCGCCCGCGCTGATGATCAATTTGCGGCCATGATACGTCGCCGTATCCGTGACGACATCCACATCT
>JACRBO010000484.1 GCA_016219235.1 Chloroflexota bacterium | reverse complement strand
CCACGATCGCTTTCTTCTTGCCCCGGCGCGCCGCCAAGCGATGATATTGCGCCGCCAGGTAGGTGTTCTTCGTGTGCGCGGCCCCGTGGGCGGCCTGGTCACTTCGACCGTGCTCAACCTGTTCGTGGTGCCGTCCATGTACTTGCGTTTCGGCAAGGGTCAGCGTTCTGGCAGTGCTGGCGCTGCCCCTCAAACAGCTTAACGAGTTTGATGGGAGCCATAGTAACGACTTTGGTCACAGTCGACCAAAGTCGTTACTCCTTTGACAAAGTCACATTCACAGGTTGCCACGAGAGAACACAAGGATCGCAAAGATGGTGTGTTGTCCTGGGTGTTCTTTGCGTTCCGCCCGTCCCCAGGACGCCCCCAACGCTCCGGTGGAGCGTTGGACAGGGTGTATCCGCATCGCGGGCGGTCGAAGACGGGAGCACTGCACCGCACACTTGCACCCACTGCGTGCAGTGCGGTGTGTGTGCCGCGCGCTTCTGGCGGCACGCCGGGCGTTGTGGCAAGCCAGGGAATCTAACAGTGTCGAACTACGATCAATTTGAAAATTCTCTCTATGCTCTACTGAAAGGACTACAATCTCACGCAAAGCCGCAAAGCAGCAAAGGATTCTTAAGGTGTTGCCGAAGATAGTCGAACGTCCGATGCAAAAAACTTAAAATTCTTCTTGGCAACTTTGCCGCTTTGCGTGAGGCTTTGGGCTTTTTTCAGTAGAGTCATTATCTGATAAGGAAAAGAGGTTAAGATGCGACGCCGACATACTTTCTTAATGACCGTTGCTCTGCTGCTAACGATCTTGGTTTCGGCGTGTGCCAGGCCGACGACTCCGGTACCCGCTCAGCCAACACCGGCCCCGGTTCAACCGACGAAACCGCCAACCGTCCAGCCGACCGCGATGCCGCAGCCGACGCAGACACCTGAGCCGACTGATGCGCCGGAGCCAACGGCCGAGAGTGCGTCCACGCCGGAAGCAAGCGCCGGCAGCGGGGGCACTGAGGCAAAGTTCGCGGACTTCGATCCGGGCAATTTCGATCGATCGACCAACATCGACAACGAATGGTCGCCCATGAAACCGGGCATGCAGTGGGTACTTGCTGGGACCACCATCGAGGAAGGCAATAGCATCCCGCGGCGGATCGAATTCACGGTTACCGATCTAACCAAGGAAATCGCCGGCGTGCAGACGATCGTCGCCTGGATTGTGGATTATCGAGATGACGAGGTGGCTGAGAAGGAGATCGCCTTCTATGCCCAGGACAAGGATCGCACCCTCTGGTACCTGGGTGAGTATCCAGAGGTCTATGAGAACGGCGAGTTTGTCGAAGCCCGACCCTGGATTCACGGCCTTGAAGATGCCAGAGCGGGCATCAAGATGACGATCGATCCGCAGCCGGGAACCCCCGATTACTATCAAGGCTGGGGCCCCGCCGTCGACTGGTCGGACTTCGGGCATGTAGACCAGATCGGCCAGGAGGTCTGTGTGCCCGTCGACTGCTATAAGGATGTTTTAGTATTCGCCGAGTCCAGCCTGGGAGAGGTCGACGCCTTTCAACTCAAGTATTATGCGCGCGGTGTGGGCAACATTCGCGTCGGTTGGCGCGGGGCAGATGCAACGAAAGAAGATCTAGAGATGACTGAGTTCACACAGCTCGACGCTAAGGCGCTGGCCGAGATTCGCGCGGAGGCGCTGGCGCTGGAGAAGCACGCTTACGAAATCAGTACGGATGTATACGCCCAGACTCTGCCCGCCAAATAATACAGAACCCGGCGGTCGATGAGTACCGGCCCGGCAGCAGTTGCTGCCGGGCCGGTTGTTGTCCAACGTCGGGCGTGACCAGCTTACCTGGCCGGTAGCTCCACATTGAAGGCGCTGCCCTGGCCGGGCGTGCTGTCGACCGTTACCGTTCCGCCGTGCGCGTGTGCAATGCTGTGAACAATCGCCAGCCCCAGCCCCATGCCGTCTTTACTGCTGCGGGATTCATCCACGCGATAGAAGCGATCGAACACGTGGGGCAAGTGTTCAGGCGCGATGCCGACTCCCGTATCGCAAACCGTCACCACCGCGCGAGCGTCACCGTCCAACCGGGCCGCAACGGTGATCGTGCCTTGTCGGGTGTACTTGATGGCATTGTCCAGCAGGTTGACAAACAGCCGGATCAGGCTATCGCTGTCGCCCATCAGCGTAAGGCCATCCGGCACCTGATCGATGATCTTCAGGCCCCTTTCCTCCGCCGCTCGACACAGCGATTCGACGACATCTTTCAGCAATGTGGATAAATCGACGCGTTCGAATCGCACCGGCGGCTGGACGGCATCCTGATGCGCCAGCTGGAGCAAGCCCTCGGTCAAGATTCGCATACGCTCGGCTTCCTGGCCCAGATCGATCAGGGCCTGTTCATACTCGGCCGGCGTGCGCCGCCGCGCCAGGGTACTGCCGATGATGGTCTCCATGGCCGATAACGGCGTGCGCAATTCGTGGGAAGCATCGGCGGTGAATTGACGCTCCCGCCGGAACGCGCCGTCCAGCCGATTGAGCATCGAATCAAACGTGGCCGCCAGCCGGCCCACTTCGTCGTTTGTTTCAGGCAGATTTAAGCGGGCCGACAGATGGTTGGCTGAGATGGCACGGGCCGTGCGGGTGATCTGATCGATCGAGGTCAAGGCGCGGGCCGCCAGGAAATATCCGCCGACGCCGGCGATGATCACAATAAACGGCCCGCCCAGGAAAAGGGCGGTCAGCAGCAGCTCTAGCGTACGATTGACGTTCTTGAGATTGAGCGCGACTTGCAGTGTGCCGACCACCTGATTGGCCTTGACCGCCGGCGAGGTATAAATGTGAATCAAGTCCGAGCTGGCCGGGTCGGTAAGGGTGGTCAACTCGCCCGGTCCATCAACCGGCCTCAGGCCCGCCGGTATCGGGGGCAGATTGTTGTAGGGGCCAAACTCCTGCACTAACTGCCCCGACAAGTTCCATAGCCGTAGGCTGAAATTCTGTTCTCTGAGCCGGGTGTATTGCGGGTCTTGAGTCGGGTCCTCGTTTAAGCTCGGCTCGCCGTTAGCAACATCAATCTCGGCGGCCAACTCAATCGCCGTCAACCGCAGCGAATCGTCGACGGCGGCGGTCAAGCCGCGCGCCATGTCCCCGTACACAATCAACCCAAACAGCGCCAACGCGGCGACCAGCAGGCCCGCCGTCCACAGGGCAAACCGAACCCGGAGTGTTCTTAAGCGATTCATTCATCTCGATCCTGGTCTGACAACCGGTAACCGGCCCCCCGTACTGTATGAATAAGTTTCAAATCGAACGGGTCATCGATCTTGCGTCGTAAGTTGCGGATGTAGACATCGACCACGTTGGATTGGTAATAGGCATCGTAATTCCAGACCGATTCGGCGATTTCGGTGCGAGTCAAGACCCGGCCCGGCTCGCGCATCAAACATTCCAGGATGGCGTATTCTTTGGCCGTCAGTTTGATGGGGCGATTGTTGCGCGTGACCATCCGCGTATGAGTGTCCAGGCTCAAGTTATCAACCTTTAGGATTGATGTCCTGGCCGTGCCCCGGCGGGCCAGTGCCCGAACTCTGGCCAGCAGCTCTTTCAAGTTAAACGGTTTGACCAGGTAATCATCGGCCCCGGCGTCCAATCCGATCACGCGATCGTCCACGGTATCGCGGGCGGTCAACACCAGGATCGCGGTCGGGTTGCCTAGACTCCGCAGACGACGGCAGACCGTAATGCCATCCAGCTC
Organism: Chloroflexota bacterium; assembly: GCA_016219235.1. Next base: position 6,131 of record JACRBO010000484.1, on the reverse strand, counting down.
CGGCAGCATGATGTCCAAAACGATCAGGTCGAACTGAACGACCCTGGCCCACTCCAGAGCTTCTAGCCCGGTGCGCGCCAGATCGACCGCATAGCCTTGTTCTTCCAGGGCCTGTTTGACGTAGTTCGAAACGTTGGCCTGATCTTCAACAATCAATACGCGCATGCGAGGCATCCTGTTTTACGGCCTGACACTTCGATTATACCGTTTCAAGCGTGATGAATACAAGCCGCAGTTCGCCATCAATTCCGAAAGGCTTCAACCGGTTCCAGCCGTGCCGCCCGCCAGGCCGGATACGTGCCCGACACCAGGCCAAGCCCGCCGCCGATCACAGGCGCGAGAAATGGCGCGGCCGGATCGAGCACGGGGCTCCAGATTTGATACGCCGACACGGCCACTACAATCAGCACCCCCAGACTCGCGCCGAGAATGCCGCCGACTACGCCGATGGACACGCTCTCCAGCAAGAACTGCATGGCGATGTGTGCGCGCGTTGCGCCGATCGCCCGGCGCAGACCGATCTCGCCGATCCGTTCGATCACCGACACCAGCATGATATTGCCGATGCCGATCGCGCCCACGATCAGCGATAGGCCGCCCAATAATAACGCCATGATATTCAGATCACTCTGCACCGCAGCGCGCACCCGCTGCGGCTCCGGCGGCGATTCAATGCGCAGCGCCGCTGGATTATCGGGCCGCAAAGCGAAGGACGTTTGTCGGGCGATGAGCGACGCCGCGCCGATCCGCGTTTCGACGATCACCGATCTCGGACCTTCGAGGCCGAAATCATGGCGGGCCGTGCCTTCAGGAATGATCACGGATCCGGGCAGATCGGGCTGGCGGCCAACGCCGCGCAAAATACCGACGACCAGATAAACGTTGTCGCCGATGGCAATGGCCGGTAGTTGCTTGAGATCCACAATGCCTAAGCGCAGTGCTGCGTTAGGACCGAGCACGGCCACGCGATCCCTCCGATCGGAATGTCCCGCATCCGGCAAACGGCCGGTGTCCAGCTCGGCTCGAACGGCGGCAAACAAACCGGGCGAAGCGGCCTGCACCGCCAGCTTAAAAGCGGTCTGGCTGCGCGGATCTTTCACCGGCGAGGCGCTTACCAGCGAGTCGCCGATATTCACCTCGCTTAACGTACCGGCCGCCACGACGCCGTTCAAGCGTTGAAGCCGCGCCGGTGCATCCCACGGAATGGCCTTCGGATCGACGCCCGTCGCGCCGGGCCGCGCGGTGACGATGATCTCGGTCGCGGCCAGCTCATCAAATTGGCTGATGATGCGATTACTCGCGGTGCGCGATAGGCCCAACGTCGCCACGATCGCCGTCAACCCGATGACGATGCCCAACATCGTCAGCAGCGTGCGCCCCGGTCGCGCAAACATCCCCGCGATGGCCTCATCCAGCAAGTCGCGCAGCGTGATGCCCGATCGCGCCACTGCGCCCGAAGTCGCGCCGGGTTCGATCGGGGGCGCGGACGTCCGCAGTTGCTCGCCGTTTGTCACATCCGTCAGTGAACCGTCGATGATGTGCACGCGGCGGCCGGCTCGATTCGCCACCTTTTCGTCGTGAGTCACAACGATCAGTGTAAGACCCTGGCGGTTGAGCGACTCGAAAAGATCGAGCAGATCGGCGCTCGATTTTGAATCGAGATTGCCAGTGGGTTCGTCGCACAAGAGCAAGCTCGGCGACCCGGCTAACGCGCGGGCGATAGCGACGCGCTGCTTCTCGCCGCCCGATAGTTTCGTCGGCGCGAAATCGGCCCGGTGACTCAGCCCCACGCGCGCGATCGCTGCCAGCGCACGATCGCGTCGACCCTGTGACGATTGGCGGCGATACACCTCCGCCAGCATCACATTTTCCAGCACCGATCGATGCGGCAGTAAATGAAACGACTGAAATACGAAGCCGATGCGCCGGCTGCGCAGTCCGGCGCGTTCGCTGTCATTCAACGTCCCCGTGTCGAGGCCGTCAAAGAAGTACTGACCGCCGGTGGGCCGATCGAGGCAGCCGATGATGTTGAGCAATGTCGATTTACCCGCGCCCGACGGACCCGTAATCGTCAGCCACTCGCCGGGTTCCAGCCGCAGATCAACCTCGACCAATGCGTGCACGGCCGGCTCAGTGCCGAATTGCCGGCTGACTTTGATGAGTTCGAGGACGGGTTTGATCGTGTCGGACATGGTCACACTATTTTTTCTCGTACCCGATCACGATGAGCTGGCCCGGCGACAGCGTGCCGTTGATCGATTTGACTTCGACGAAGCCATCCGCCGAGAGTCCCGGCTCGACCGTGATGAATTCCAGCACGCCGTTGTGATCCACTTGCACCCGCGAAGTCCCGTCGGCGGCGAGGGTCAGCGCGCTGATCGGAACGACCATCACCGCTGTGCCAGTCGATTTGACTGGAATGGTGAGGCGCAGCGAGAACCTTTCGAGCGCAACGTCCGCCTTATCCACCAGAATCTCAAAGTAGATGTGAAAGCCATCGACTCCATCGGTGCCGGGCGTGTTGGCTACTCGCGCCACGACGCCTGTCGCCTTGAGGCCGAGCTCCGGTTCGTCGATAGCAACGGTCATATCCGGTTTGACGAGCTGCGCTTCGTCGAGCGGCAGTGATGAATCGATCGCGAGTTGATTGTTCGTCACCGTCAGCACGGGGCCGCTCGCCGCACTGCCCGCTGCAACCTCAACCTGCTCGACGCGAACGGGCAGTGCGGGAACGAAGACGATCTCGTCGGCTGGCGCCTGCACGCCCGTTTTACGCCGGGCATTATCGAGTTCTGCCGTGATCTGGGCGACTGCATCCGCCGCTAATTTCGCTTCACGCTCGGCGGCTTTCCGGGCATTGATGGCAGATTGAACAGCGGCCTTGCCCTCCAATTGAACGGCATTCACAGCGGTTTGCGCAACTTCCAGATCGGCGCTGGCGCTCACGCGATCGGCGGTGGTGGAGTTAGGATCGGCCAGCACTTGATCTCGAACGGCGGTCCTGGCGGCGACATCAGCCGCGGCCGCTTTGTTGGCGGTATCGGCGTTGGCGCGCGCGGCGGACACCATCAGAGGCGCGGATGATGCGGCTGCGTCAGCCGTCAGCTGCGTGTTGATCGCTGCGGCCAATTCTTGTTCGAACGCATGCAGCCGAGCAAGTTGATCGGCGGTCGGCTCAAACGGCTGCCAGCCAGACGAGGTATACCAATCGATCACGGCGGCGCTGGTTCGTTCATCGTAAGCGCCATCGATCGGGCCGGGATCATGCCCCAGGCGTTTGAGCGCCTGCTCCAACTGACGGACATCGTCGCCCGCCGTGCCGGGCATGAGATCGCGATAGATAGGCGCTTCACCCTGAAGGATGAAGACGGGACGGCCTGATGCAGTGAGCAGCACATCACCTTCTTGAAGCTGCGTATTGCGGGTTGGCAGCGTAGTGATGATGCTCGCGCTCGCTTTCAGGGCCGAAGGGACGATCGAGATCGATCGGGGCAAGCCAAAGCGCGCCGTGCCGCGCGTGACAACGTCAGACGTGAGCACGCGCGCTTCGATCGGGATCAAAATCGGCGACGGGGTCGGCGGCGCGGTTCGCGCCGCGGCCTCAGCCGGCGATTGAATGCTTGAGCCGGCGATCCAACTTCCAGCCGCGACGACGATCACGAGCGTCAGGACTAGCAAGAGTGTTGAGATGCGTTTGCGGCTCATAAGCTGGAACAGCTTTGCTACTTCTTCGCTCGCGCCATCATCGCCCTGGAAGTCTCAATCACTTGTTGGAGATGCTCCACCGGCGTTACCCGGAACTCCTGGCGGATGGGAAGCGCGTTGACATACTGGGCGATGACCCCGAGGCTATCGGCCTCCAGCAGGGCGTAGGCCACATGGTCGGGCGCGGCCCACAGCAGGAAGTGGACTTTGATATTCAGTTCCTGCGCGACGCCTTCGAGCTTATCCATCCCGGCAATGACATCCGGCATAGTTTCGCGGTGATAGGCCGGGCAATTGTCTGGCGTGTGGGTCATGGTGATATGGAATAGCATGGCTGTTTCTCCTTTCAGGGATGCGTTCGTGATCGGCTGATGCGCGGCTCATCGCACTGGGGCGGCGTACAGTTCTCGCATGACTTGATCTTCAATCGGTTCGATGATTCTGATCGTGCAATTTTCGGCGACGACGGCTACCGCGCGCTCTTCGCCTTGCAGCTCGGCCAGCGCCGATCGAGCGTCGGATGATAACGCCTCAGGTGGCGCGCCCTGCGTGATGTCGTAGAGCCGCTTCCTGATATCGGGTTCGACGTCGTTCGGATTGCTGTAGTTGAAACCCGCGTCGCGCATGCAATTGGCAAATTGCGCTAAAGCCTCGATCATGCGCGGGTCTTGCTGGAGGAGGGCATCCAATGGACTGTAGTAAGTCAAGTTCAAAACTTCGGAACCGAAGACTTGCTCAATGCCAGCACGGGTGCAGCCGCCGGCCCGCGAAAAGTCCTCGGTTTCGAGGGCAACCGCAAAGGTTGCGTCGGCGTATTCGCCAAAGAGCGTGTGATTGTAAGCCACCTGATCGGCCGGTGACAGATCGTTGAAGATGCGAACGTTCTGCTCGCCCAGGCCGATCTTGGCCGGAGTGAGAACGTCGGACAGCTGCGGAGGCAAACCGGTATACAACGTCGAGAGGCCGTAACCAAACTGGGCCAGGTACTCTCGATCGCTGTAGCCAGGCAGTGATTTGTCGGCCGTCATCCCACGACGAACCGTGTTGTAATCGACCGCGATGTACTCAAACCCGGCATCGCTCATGCACCTGGCGATCAACGATTCGACGGTCTCGATGCTTTTGACCAGTCCCTCTCTGGACAAGCCGAACTCCTCGGTGCCCGGCAAAGCCGCCGGAGTCGATGGGCTGTTTTGACTCGCGGCGGGCGGATTGGCTGATCCGGCATCCGCGGTTGGCGGCGAAACATTTTGATTCGGAGTATTGTCCTGATTCGCAGCCGATGGATTGGTCGGGTTGAAGCCTGTCGTATTTGACGGATTGCTTTGGTTCGGCGCGTTACTCTGGCGTGTGGCTGGCGTATTGGTCGACGGCTCGCGCGGCGACGGGCTGCTGCAAGCAGCCACGAGAAGGCCAGTGATCAGCGCCAGCATCAGAAGATCGATTCGGCGGCGGTGTAGTCCGATCGCTATCGACCTGATCTCTTGAACACCATTTCGATCGGTTGGCATGGTGCCGGACATCCTTAGCTTGACACTGCTGGATTTTCTAGCTTGCCACAGCGCCCGGCGTGCCGCCGGGCGTCGTGGCTGATCTGATTACTTGATGATGAGTGTGCCCTTTTGGCCGGCTGCATAGTGGTCAGGAAACGTACAAAGGTACGTGTACGTCCCCGGCGGCGGCGCATCGAACCGGATCGTAACGCTTTGCCCGCCCTCGATCAATCGGGTATGCGCAATGATGCCCGGATCGTCGGAATCGAGCCAGTCTTTGCCGTCACCCGCAGCCTTACCATTGGCCACCACGCTGGCTTCCTGGCCGGGTTTCACCAATACCCAGTTGTGACCTACTTCGTCTTTCGGGTTCGTGTTGTTGCTGAACTTGAGCTTAATCTTGGAGCCAGCTGGCGCTTCCAAAGTATCCTTGTCGTACTTGAACTCGGCGGCTCCGCTGGCGGTGCCGATTTCGAGCGACGCCGTGCCGGCCGGTTCGGTAGGGGTTGGTTTGCCATCGGGCGTTGGCACCGCCGTCTCGTCCGGATCGGGTCCGGTTGTGGTCGCAGTGGGTTGAGCAGGCGCCGCCGCGCCGCCGCACGCGATCAATAGCGCCATGCAAACGATCAAGCCACTCAATTTCCAGAATCTTCGTCGGGGTGTGCGCTGCGTCAACATGGATCGATTCTCCTCGTGCGTTAGTCGGCGGTCTCGGCGCTGCCCGCGCTGCCGCGGCGCCAGCGTCGGCGGGGCAGAATCGAGATCAGTATCAGTGCGAGCGGCGTCCCGATGGCAACCGGCAGCACGCCGCCGGGATTGGATTTGTTAAACGCCTTAACGGTCAGGTGCAGCCCCGGACTGGAGACGGGCTGAGCGGTCGCCTCCGGCCCGGCGGGTTTAGGGATGATGGTCATGTACACCATGTAGTCGCCT
>JACRBO010000475.1 GCA_016219235.1 Chloroflexota bacterium | reverse complement strand
TCCTGATCGGCCTGTTGCTGACTGCCTGCGACAACACGGGTGGCGGATCGATCACTCCACCGCCGCCGACGGCCCGTACCGAAATGAGCGTGGTCTTTGTGGATGTGGGGCAGGGCGATTCGATCTTGATCAGAGCGCCCAACGGCCAGGTGATGTTGATCGACGGCGGCCGATCGATCAGTCTGGCGAACAACCTGATCATTCCGCAGATCAAAGCCTGGGGCGCGAGCCAGGTGGATGTGCTGGTGGTCACTCACCCCGACGCCGATCACATCGGCGGCCTGGTGGGCGTGCTGGAGAGTTTCCCAGTCAAACTGGCCGCGCTGACAGGCGATCAGCATGCTACGCAAATCTATGAGAGGCTGCTGACCAATATCCGCGATAAGAACATTGCGGCGCTGCAAGTTCGTACGGGCACAATCATTCCTTTCGATTCCGCTGTGAAATTGGAAGTGCTGGGTCCCGACGATGCGCTGGTGAATCAGGATAATACCAACGACGGCTCAATCGTCATTAAGCTGACCTATGGACAGACATCGTTTCTGTTCACCGGTGATGCTGAATTCGCCGAAAATCAATCGATCTTGCGGAACAATCTGGATGTGCGCGCCACCGTACTGAAGTTGGGGCATCATGGCAGCCGCACCAGCACTGACGAGAACTGGCTGCGCGCTGTACAGCCGCAGTTGGGCATCGTCAGCGCGGGCGCGGGTAACCCGTTCGGCCACCCCCACGCAGAGGTGGTCGCCGCGCTGAACAATTTGGGCATCCAATACATCCGCACTGACGAACACGGCACGATCACCATCACGAGTGATGGCACGCAATTGCGGGTGACGAGTCAAAGATGACAAGTGACGAGTGATGAGTGATGAGTACCTGGCACTTATCACTCGTTACTCATTACATTTCAGGAGGCAACTGTGATGGACGCCAATACTTCTGACAACGTCGCCGCCCCCGCCGCCAGCCGCCGCGGCGTGATCGATCAGTTTGAAGGCGACCTGGCGGTGATCATGTTTGAAGGCGACGAGCAGCTGGTGGTGCCGCGCAGCACGCTGCCGCCCAATGCGCGCGCCGGTGATGTGGTCACGATCAGCGTACCCGCGCCTAAAGCGGGTACGGCTTCTGCGCAAGCCGAGTCTGCGGCCCCAGCGATCGAAGTGGATGCGGCTGCGACGGCTGCGAGCAAAGAACGCATTCGCAACCTGCTCGACGACATCTTCAAGAAGTAAGCGGCATCTCAGCGTCATTGCGAGTCGCCCATGGCCGGGCCGGTCATCCGCACCGGCAGAAACTTCTCCAGCAGGCGTCATGGCGAGGAGCATCCTGAGCGGAGTGGCCGCTTTTCGCCACGCAGTCGAAGGATGCGACGAAGCCATCTCCTGCCTGGCCCGACGAGATTGCTTCGCAAAAAGCGCTCGCAATGACGTGGGCAGAGGGGTAACCCCAAAGCCTTAAAACAAGCCCCGCAACAGATCAGTTGCCACGCGCCGCTGCGCTATGGTATGATTCGTTCATGAGCGCGACCACCCTCCCCAATCTGCGTAAAATCAAACCCACGACACGTCTGCCGTGGGCGTTTGTTATGGTGCTGGGCCTGGCCACGCTGGTCGTGGTCGTGCTGCTGGGCTTTATCTTCTTTCAGATCGTGTACGCCTTTCACGTGCTGCCCAACGTCCGCGTGTGGAATGTCGATCTGAGCCATCAGTCACTGGACGAAGCGGCGGCCAATCTCGAACAACAGCTGGCGATCAAGTTCAACAACACCACAATCGAACTGACCGACGGCACGCAGCAGTGGCTCGCGACTCCGGTCGATCTGGGGCTGCGCCTCGATGCCCGCGCCACGGCGCAAAATGCGCTCGATGCGGCGCGCGGTGACGCTGGTCGGCAATTCGACACCGCGCTGGGCGGCGTGAATCTGCCGCCGAGTGTGGTCTTCGATCCCGCCGTGGCGCAGGCGTTTTTGACCCGGCTGGCGCAGCAGATCGATCGCGCGCCCATCGACGCCGGGTTGCAGCTCAACGCCCTGACCGTGATCACCACGCCGTCGCAGATCGGGCGCGTGCTGGATGTGACCCGCACGCTGCCGATGCTGGCCGAAACGGGCCGCTCGCTGGACAAGACGACGCGCCTCACGCTGCCGATCGAAACACTGCAACCGACCGTGCGCGATACCTCGGCCGCCGCGCTGCGGCTGCAAAATGTGCTCAACGGCAACCTCACGCTTGATCTGGAGAATCCGCTGCCCGGCGAGCCAACCAGTTGGGATTTGACGCCGCCGCAGTTGGCCGCGTTGATCACCACCGAACTCGCGCCGGACGGCAGCGACATCACGATCGAGTTCAACGCCGATCTGCTGCACGCCGGGCTGGCCGACCTGGCCGCGCAGATCGATCGGACGCCCGAGGACGCGCGCTTTATCTTCAACGACGAGACGAAACAGCTCGACGCCATTCAGGCCAGCAAAGCCGGCCGCACGCTCAACATCACCAGCACGATCGAGCGGATGAATGCTGCGCTGGCGCGCGGCGAGCGACATGTGAAGCTCGACGTGGTCGTGCAGCAGCCCGATTTCCCCGACACGGCGAAAGCGGCCGAGCTGGGCATCACGCAGCTCATCGCGCAGGGGCAGACGTTCTACGCCGGGTCGAGCAAAGAGCGCATGACCAACATCGGCGCGGCGACGGCGCAATTTCAGGGCGTCCTCATCAAGCCGGGCGAGACGTTCTCGTTCAACAAGTACCTGGGCGATGTGAGCCTGGACAAAGGTTTCGCCGAAGCGCTGATTATTTTCAACGGTCGCACGGTGACGGGTGTGGGCGGCGGCGTGTGCCAGGTCAGCACGACGGTCTTTCGCGCAGCATTTGAGGCGGGTTTCCCCGTCATCGAACGCTGGCCGCATGCCTATCGGGTGAGCTGGTACGAGCGCGGTTTTGGCCCCGGCCTGGATGCGACGGTGTTCAGCCCCGACGTCGATTTTCGATTCACGAATGACACGCCCTACCATTTGCTGATCGAAGCGTACGCCAACCACGAGGCCGGGCGACTGACGTTTAAGTTCTACAGCACGCCTGATGGCCGGCAAGTCACCATTGCCGATCCGATCGTCGAGAATGTTGTACCGCATCCGCCCGACAAGTACGAAGAAGATCCTACGCTGGCCGCTGGCGTCACGAAGCAGGTCGATTATGCCGTCGACGGCGCGGATGTCACCGTCAATCGTACCGTGACACTGAACGGGCAGGTGATCTCACAAGACCGCGTCTTCACCCGATATTTGCCGTGGCAGGCCGTGTTCATGGTGGGCACCGGGCAATGAATTGCCGATGTTGGCTTTTTGATTTTTGATTTACAATGCGCGCACAGGTAGGAAATTACCTGTGCGCGCATTTTGGTGATCTTCAGCCACTTCGTGACCTGCGTGTCCTTCGTGGTTAATCCATCTGTGGAGGCGAACAGCATGCAAGACTACGAGAAGCTCGGCGTGTTTTATCTGGGCAAAGAGTACGATCTATCAGCTCAACAACTACGCGATGATTTGATCTTGTACGATTCGAAAGACCTGGTCACGCACGCGGTGTGCGTGGGCATGACGGGCAGCGGCAAGACCGGCCTGTGCGTCGCGCTGATCGAAGAGGCTGCCATCGACGGCGTACCCGCCATTTTGATCGATCCCAAAGGCGACCTCGCCAACCTGCTGCTGACCTTCCCCAATCTGCGCGGCGATGATTTTCTGCCGTGGATCAACGAAGAAGATGCAGCCAAGAAAGGCATGTCGTCGCAGGACTATGCCAACAAACAGGCCGCGACGTGGCTGGGCGGCCTGGCCGATTGGGGGCAGAACCCCGATCGGATTAAGCTGCTGCGCGACAAAGTGGACATGACGATCTACACGCCGGGCAGCAGCGCGGGCTTGTCGATGTCGATCCTCAAGTCGTTTGCCGCGCCGGGTCAGGCCGTGATGGACGACGGCGAACTATTGCGCGAACGCATCAGCACTACCGTCACCAGTTTGCTGGGCCTGCTTGGCATCGACGCCGATCCGCTGCAAAGTCGCGAACACATCCTCATCTCCAACCTGCTCGATAACGCGTGGAAGCAGGGCAAGGACCTTGACCTCGCTGCGTTGATCGGCCTGATTCAAACGCCGCCCATGACGAAGATCGGCGTGCTCGATCTGGATGCGTTTTATCCCGCGAAAGATCGCTTCGGGCTGGTGATGGCGCTCAATAATTTGCTGGCCTCGCCCGGCTTCAACGCGTGGCTGGAAGGCGAGCCGCTGGATGTAGGCCGCATGTTGTATTCGCCGGGCGGCAAACCCAAACTCTCCATCGTCTCGATCGCCCATCTCAGCGACGCGGAGCGCATGTTCTTCGTGTCGCTGCTGCTCAATCAAACGCTGGGCTGGATGCGGCAGCAATCGGGCACGACCAGCCTGCGCGCGATTTTGTACATGGATGAGATTTTCGGCTACTTCCCGCCGACGGCCAATCCGCCGTCGAAGCAGCCGCTGTTGACGCTGCTCAAGCAGGCGCGCGCCTTTGGCCTGGGCATCGTGCTCGCCACGCAGAACCCGGTCGATCTGGATTACAAAGGCTTGAGCAATGCGGGCACATGGTTCATCGGGCGGCTGCAAACCGATCGGGACAAGCAGCGCGTGCTGGATGGCCTCGAAGGCGCGGCGGTGTCGGCGAGCGGCGGCTACGATCGATCGAAGATGGAGCAGACGCTGGCGGGTCTGGGCAATCGCGTGTTCTTGATGAACAACACGCACGAAGATGCGCCCGTCGTGTTTCAGACACGCTGGGTGATGTCGTATTTGCGCGGCCCGTTGACGCGCAATCAGATCAAGACGTTGATGGACCCGATCAAAGCCGCATCGCCGATCACACCCACGGCGGCCCCCGTAACCCCGATCGCGCCAGCTGCCCCTGCGGCTGCAGGGGTTCAATCGGTTGCGCCGACACCGATGGCTTCTTCTGCACCCATCGGTCAACGTCCCGCATTGCCCGCCGAAATCCAGCAGTTCTTCATCCCCGCGCGGGGTCGAGGGGGCAGCGTGTTCTATCGGCCCGTGATCTTTGGCGCGGCGAAAGTGAACTTTGTCGATACCAAGACCAGGCTCGATTTCGCGCAAGACGCGACGTTCGCCACGGCCATCACCGACAATGCGATCCCCGTCAACTGGGAAGATGCGCAGCCGCTGGCAGTGCCCGCCGGTGATCTGGAGCGCACCTCCAGCGATGGCGCGCAATTTGCCGAACTGCCGCCCGCGGCGAGCAAAGCTAGGAGTTATGCGGCGTGGCAGAAAGATTTGGTGACGTGGCTGTATGGCACGCAGCAGATCGAGCTGTTCTTCAGTCCCAGCACCAAGACTGTGTCGCAGCCCGGCGAAGACGAGCGCGACTTCCGCATTCGCCTGTCGCAGAGCACGCGCGAGAAACGCGACAAGCTGGTGGATCAAATGCGCAAGAAATATGCGCCCAAAGTGGCTGCACTGCAAGAGCGCATTCGCAAGGCGCAGGAAGCGGTCGATCGGGAGAAGTCGCAGGCCGATCAGCAGAAGATGCAGACGGCCATCTCGTTTGGCGCGACGCTGCTGGGCGCGCTGGGCGGCCGCAAGATCAACAGCAGCGGCAACATCGGCAAGGCGACGATGGCTATTCGCGGCGCGGGCCGCACGATGAAAGAAGGCCAGGACATTGCCCGCGCCGAAGAGAACGTGAAGGTGTATCAACAGCAGCTGGCCGAACTCAACGCCGAGGTCGAGGCGCAGGCCACCGAATTGTCCTCGGCGGTTGATCCGCAAAGCGAAGTCTTTGAGACGCTGACGATCAAACCGAAGAAGACCAACATCAACGTACAGCTGTGCACGCTGGTCTGGGCGCCGTACTGGAAGGACGAGCAGGGCACACTCACACCCGCATGGGAGTAAGGCCCTCCGCGAATTGACACGAATCTGCGCTAATCAACCCACCCGTTGCCGCGCTCATCTCGGTATGGAGATGAGCGCGGTGACATTTGTTGGCCAAAATCAGTATTTCTCTATATTGACGTCCGCCGCGCTTCGCCGTATAGTATGGTCGCCCTGCGTCAGAGAATTTGACCGCCAACTCAAAGCCTCCATGTCCATTCCGTCGCTCTCACCTACAAACGAAGCCGCCCCGATCGATACCAATCAGGCCCTGTGTGCAGACTTGAGTTTGTTGTTTAAGACGTTGTTGGTGGGGCTGAGCGACGTCATCGCGCGCACCGGCGGCAAGCCGTTAAGCGATCAATTTACGAAGCAGCTGAACCACTATGCCGGTCAACATGCCTGGCAGGCCCTGACGGGGTTGGCCGATCTATCCCAGTTGGGGCAGCGCTTGCCCGATGTCAACGCCCGGATCTTGTTGTCCGTTTACCGCTCGTATGCGCGGCAGGCGCAGCTGTTGGCCCGCCAGATTCTGGGGGAGTACCTGCTGAAATCGACGATGGCGACCCTGCTCAGCCAACTGCCGCCTCAGCTGGCCGCGCTCAATGAGCAGTACGGACTGATCTGTTTATGACGATCGACGGTTTCCCGCGAGACGTTTGATGTTGACAAGAACCTGGCCTACCCCCGTGATTATCAGCGGCCTGCTGCTCGTCTATGGCGGACTGTACGTCTGGCAGCCCGGCGGCAGCGAAGTGCTGCTGGTCCTGACCCATACTCTGTTTGCCGTCGGCGCGCTGCTGGCGGCGGGCCTGATCTTACGGGCCACGCAGCTCTTCGAACGAGGCGTGCCTGCGCGCCGGGTGTGGTTGTTCTTTGGCGCCGGTATGACGGTGTTGACGGTCTCCGAGTCGTTGTGGCTCTACGACTACTTTTCGGGCCGGCCGACGGCGTATCCGTCTGCTGCGGATGTCTCGTGGGCGATCGGCTTCATTCCAGTCCTGGCAAGTCTGGTGCTGCACTATCGCGCGTTGGGTGTGCAGATCAGCCGGCGTCGCAAGTTGACGGTGCTGGGCGTCTACTTAGTCGTGCTAGCCCTGATTCTGATTGTCTTGTTGGGATACGTCCTGTCCAATCCCGGCCATGTCGCTGTGATGCAGCTGCTGATCATCGCCTACTATCTCATCGGCGATTTTGGCGTGGCGTATATTGCGACGTTGTCGCTGGTGTTTATGGGGCAGGGGCTGGTCAGCCGGCCCTGGCAACACATGGTGGTCAGTATCCTGCTGTTTGCGGTCGCGGGCCTGGAGTTCTCCTACGGCGTGTGGACCAATACGTACGCGACGGGCAGCAATTTGCTCAGCGGCATTGTGGATGTCGCCTACCTATCGGGCTATCTGATGGCCGCCGCCGGTGGCTATCGCCAGATCACGCT
>JACRBO010000057.1 GCA_016219235.1 Chloroflexota bacterium | reverse complement strand
GTATAACGCAAAACTGTTGGGCAAGCGTGTGGCGGCTGGGCCTGCTCGCGATGGATTGCCAAATCCATCGCCACAGACGCCGGATTTGGCAATCCGGCGGGAGCAATTGAAAAGTCACCAACAGTTTTGCGCTATACTCATTGGCGTGCGAATGGTTGACAGCATTACTAAAACGGCTATAATCAGCGCTAACTGAATCACCTAACACGTTGAGCGGGACGAGTAATCGGCCGCAGCGCGACAGGGAGAGAGGGTCACCGACTGAGAGCCTTCTCCGCCACACAGCCGATGAAAACCACCCGTGAGCGAATGGCAGAAAGGGCAACTGAGTAAGTCATTCCGGGTCAGCCCGTTATAGCGCAGAGTGTGATTGATCGCCGATCAATCGAATTTGGGTGGAACCGCGAGCGCGCCTCTCGTCCCAGTGTGGATGAAGAGGCGTTTTGTTTTGGAGTAGACAAGGAAACAAGTCGGCAAGGAGACAAGCGGTGACTTTCCTTGTTTCCTTATCAACTTGTCTACTTGTTTCCTGACCTGAAGGAGGTGATGCCATATGACAGGCGATGGCACTGAGACCATGACGCGAACATATCGATTTTGCCGCAGGTGGTGGCATCGCCACACCTGCTCGCGGGCAGGGTGATCATCATCAACACGTGATGGCCTCTGCCACACTCGGGGAGGCAACCATGAACGCTGATCTCTGGATTCCGCAAGAACTGGCCGCGTGGGTCGTCGTCGCAGACGACGATTGGTCGGGTGTGTACGATTGCGGCGCAATCTTCAGACCCGATGAACCACTGCTCGTCTACGGCGATCGCGACGACTGGCCGATTGAGCAATGCAGCTGACCAATGATCAATGACCAATGATCAATGACCAATGTACAATGAACAATCCCACTCCGCTAACGCTGCGGGGACTGCGTGACAAATGACAGGGCCACCTTGTTGCCTTGTTGCCTTGTCTACTTGTTTACTTGTTTCCCTGCCTACTCTGTTTACTCTGGAGGTGTGAAATGGAACGTTACGAAGATTCCAAACTGTATCGCATTCGCCACTCGGCCGCGCACATCATGGCGCAGGCTGTGATGGAGATGTTCCCCGGCGAGGCCGACATCGCCATCGGCCCGCCGATCGAGAACGGCTTCTACTACGACTTCGATCTGCCGCGCAGCCTGACGCCGGAAGACCTGGAGCAGATCGAAGCGCGCATGCGCCAGATCATCGGCGAGAACCTGCCGTTCGTGCGCAAGGAAGTCAGCGCCGAGGAAGCCAAACAGCAGTTCGCCAATCAGCAGTACAAGATCGAATTGATCGAAGGGCTGGAAAAAGGCGGCCTCGACGAATACGGCAACCCGCTCAACGAGCCGCCCGTCATCTCGTTCTACACGCACGGCCCGTTCACGGATTTGTGCCGCGGCCCGCATGTCGAGAGCACGGGCAAGGTCAATCCCAGCGCGGTGAAGCTGCTCAGCGTCGCGGGCGCATACTGGCGCGGCGACGAAAACAAAAAGATGGTGCAGCGCATCTATGGCACGGCCTGGGAAAAACCGGCCGATCTGAAGGCGTATCTCGATCGGTTGGAAGAGGCCAAAAAGCGCGATCATCGCAAGCTGGGCAAGGAACTTGGCCTGTTCTACTTCAGCGACGACATCGGCCCCGGTCTGCCGTTGTTCACGCCAAAGGGCGCGCTAATTCGCCAGCTCATGGAAGATTACGTGCGCGACACGCAGATTCGCTACGGCTACGAGCACGTGTGGACAGGGCACATGGTCAAAGAAGACCTGTACAAGCGCTCGGGCCACTACGACAACTACGCCGACGTGATGTTCCCGCCGATGGTGGACGAAGACATCACGTTCCGCCTGAAGCCGATGAACTGCCCCAGCCACATGACGCTGTACAATGAGATGGGGCTGCACTCGTACCGCGAACTGCCCATGCGTTTCTCGGAATTTGCCACACTGTATCGCTACGAAAAGCGCGGCGAACTGAGCGGCCTGACGCGCGTGCGCGCGTTGACGCAGGATGACTGCCACATCTTCTGCCGGCCCGATCAGATCGAGGCGGAGTTTTCACTCGCCCTACAGTTGATTCGCGAAGTGCTGAACACGTACAAATTCTCGGACTACCGCGTCCGATTGTCCCTGCGCGGCGAAACGGGCAAGTACGTGCAGGACGACGAGAAGTGGGAAAAGGCCACGTCGGCGCTGAAGGCCGCGCTCGACAAGAACGAAGTGGCTTACGACGCGGTCGAAGGCGAAGCCGCATTCTACGGCCCGAAGGCCGACTTCATCGCGAAAGATGTGCTGGGCCGCGAGTGGCAGCTCAGCACGATTCAGGTGGACTTCATCCAACCCGCGCGCCTCGGCTGCGAGTACACGGGCGAGGACGGTCAGCCGCACACACCCGTCGTGCTGCATCGCGCCGTCACGGGCACGACGGAACGTTTCCTCGGCGTGTTGATCGAGCACTTCGCGGGCGCGTTCCCGGTGTGGCTGTCGCCGGTGCAGGCGATGATTATCCCGATTGCTGATCGGCACGTGGAGTATGCCAAAGACGTGCAGAAGCAGTTGAAGGCCGCCGGCATCCGATCGGAAGTCAATGCGACAAGCGAACGCATGCAGGCCAAGATTCGCGGCGCGCAGTTGCAGAAGATTCCCTACATGCTCGTCATCGGCGACAAGGAACAGGAGGCGGGCGCGGTCGCGATCCGCCTGCGATCCGGCGAAGACCTGAAGGCCAGGCCGCTCGCCGAGTTCATCGCGCTGGCGCGCGAAACGATCGACTCGAAAGCGTAGGACAAGTTGCCAACTTGTCCACCTTCGGGTCCAACGTAGTTAGCCTGTTGCCAGGTAAGGCTGCTCCGTTCGCAGTTGTTCTGCGAACGGGGCAGTTGTTTTGCCGGCGTGTTAAAATGCGATGAGGGCAATCCGATCTCAAAC
Source organism: Chloroflexota bacterium (assembly GCA_016219235.1). Next base: position 186 of record JACRBO010000057.1, on the reverse strand, counting down.
AAATTTCGTCTTCGAGAAACTATGCTGCGTCGAATCTCTGCGCGTCTTAACGACCATCAAACTTTCATCTGGCTGTGGCTGGCCTTCCTGACACTGCGCGTGCTCAGTCTGATCGCGCTGCGACCGGGCGGTTTCATCGCCAACGAAGGGCCGGATCAAACCTACTACTTCAACATGGCGCGGTTG
>JACRBO010000474.1 GCA_016219235.1 Chloroflexota bacterium | reverse complement strand
CGTTGCCACTGGGTGTGCGCCTCGATCTGGGCGGCATCGTCAAGGGTTGGGCTGTGCAGCGAGCGGCGCAGCAGTTGGCAAAATACGGGCCGTGTTTGGTGGATGCAGGCGGCGACATTATGACACAAGGCACCGTGCCCGGGACGACGCACTGGACAATCGAGATCGCCGATCCGTTCGATCGGGCGAACGACATCGCGTCGCTGCGGTTGCGCGATCGGGCGGTGGCGACGTCCGGGATCGATCGACGCAAGTGGCAGCGCGGCGGCACGTGGCAGCATCACCTGATCGATCCGCGCACGGGGCAATCGGCGGCCAGTGATGCGCTGTCGGTCACGGTAATCGCACCCACAACAATCGAAGCCGAGGTCTACGCTAAAGCGGTGTTTGTGTTGGGCGCGGAGGCGGGCCTATACTTGATCGAAACCCATCCGGCGTTGGCCGCGTGCGTAGTCACGACCGACGACGAAGCCTTAATTTCCAGTTCTTTTCAGGAGTATCTCGATGTCCTCTTTACCTACGCAGCAACCCCGACCCTCTGAAGCGACGTTGACGGAAGCCGTCTTGAGCGGCGCGGCGATCGCGCTGGGCCTGTTGACGGCGCTGCTGCTCACCGGTCAGTGGCAACCGGCTTCACTGTCCATCGGCGAAGCGTTGACTCAGGCAGGTCGCTGGTTGGGCGCAGCGCCCGCCGCCGATTCGCGCGTGTACTGGTACATGGCGCGCTCGGCCGGTATCGTGGCTTACTTGTTGGTGTGGGGCTCAGTGGCGTGGGGCTTGATGGTCACCAACAAAGTCCTCGACGGCGTGGTGAAGCCCATCTTGACGTATGAACTGCATCAGTTCCTGTCGATCGCGGCGCTGGTCGCTGGCGTGTTCCACGCCTTCATTTTGCTGGGCGACAGTTACATTCAGTTCAGCGTGCTCGATCTGTTGATCCCGTTTCGTTCAACGTATCAACCGCTGTGGGTGGGATTGGGCATTTTGGGCGCGTATCTCATGGCCGGGCTGATCGTATCGTTCTACATCAAGAAACGCATCGGCCATCGCGTGTGGCGACTGGTGCACTATTCCAGTTTCGGCGTGTGGGTGATGGTGACGGTTCACGGCGTATTGGCCGGCACCGACAGCCATTGGCCGTTGATGCAAGTGTTGTACATTGGCACGATTGTGTCAGTGAGTTTCCTGCTGACGTATCGCATTCTGGCGACGAAGCGATCGGCAAAACTGAAGACCGCGCATTAGGCGATTTCAAGTCGCGCAAGATTTTCTCACGCTAAGCCGCAAAGAGGCAAAGTTTTCAGGCTATCCTTTGCGGCTTTGCGGCTTTGCGTGAGATGCTTTTTGTTTAAGGCCGAAAGAGATGTTTTATTCGCCGGATTTGATCTGCTCACGCGCCAACTTTTCCGCGCGTTGTGATTCTGCGGGGCGAACTTCATCTTTGAGGACGTGCCATTGTACGTGGCGAGTTTGCGAGGCAGCAACGATGGCCTGCCACAGTTCGCGATGCTTCACAGGCTGATCGTCTTTGGTGCGCCAGTTGCGCGCGGCCCAATTCTTGACCCACTGCTGCGCGCCTTGCGCTGCGTAATCAGACGGGGTGTAGAGGTGTACGGCTCGATCGGTGGGGGCGGCCTCAAGGCCACGTCGCGCGGCCAGTAAATGCAAGCGATTGGCCGAGGTCGTGACTTCGTAATCGCCAAGTTCCTGCGTCTGATCACCCTGTCGAATGATCACCGCCCAACCGCCCGGCCCGGTTTGACCTCGACACGAGACGCCCGTAAACACATGCACCGCGGAGTGATCATCCAACGGCAGCGCAGAGCGCGGGATCATGCTCACGGCCAGTTGATCGACGCGCTCGTTCAGCGGATCGCCCGCGTGGCCTTTGACCCAGTGCCACTCGATCTGATGGCGCTGAATAGCCTCGTCCAGCGCCAGCCACAAATCCTGATTCGCCACCGCTTTCTTATCGGTAGTCTGCCAGCCCTTCGCCTTCCAGCGCGCGATGTAGTCCGTGATGCCCGTCTGTACATAGCGCGAATCGGTATGCAGTTGCACATGGCACGGCTTCTTCAGCGCCGTCAGCGCCGCAATCACCGCCTGCAACTCCATGCGATTGTTGGTGGCCCGCGGCTCGGCGCCGGTCAATACTTTCTCGACATCGCCAAAGCGCAGCACCGCCGCCCAGCCGCCCGGGCCGGGATTGGGGTCGCACGCACCGTCGGTGTAGATGAGAACTTCAGGGAGATCAGGCATTCGGCTTTGCCAGCCAGGCCGCGCGCATAGCCTCGAAGCGTTTGATGCGTTCGCCGATCTTGGCGATCTCTCTGGGATAGAACTCCAGCATGACGTCGCACAAATCGATCATCCACTGCCTGCGGGAGTTATCGGTGACGACCGAGATACGATTGGAATTGGCGATTTGAATCTGGCCCCAGCCCAGCGCACCAATCGTTAAGCAATCCCAGCCGAGAAACTCAATGGGCACAAACGTGACGTCAGAGACCACGACCGTCGTAGCCTGCACTTCGTAATTGACCATGAGAATGGCGAAGTAGTTCGCGTCATCTTCGTAAAACCGCGCGAGGCGCTCAACGGAGGTCAGGTTCGGCATGTTGAACTGGGTGCTGGTCCGGTGCGTTTTGACATCGACCACGTAATACAGACCGTCGGTATCCTTAAACGCAAGGTCCGCCATCGCGCGGCGCGCAAAGCTTGCCGAGTATTCCGCACAGGCGTCGCCCAGGATTTCTTCGAAGCGCTCGGCTATGATGTCTTGAATCGCGTCCCCGACCGCACGCGGACTGCCGGCTGTGTTTTCAGACAGGAAGTCGGCATTGGCGTTAAGCAGGTCTTTGACGCGCTGCTCGATACGCCGGCGTTCAGCCGTGAAGAAGATTCGGCTGCTCATGATTGCACATTGAATAAATTCGGTTGCCCGGAGAGGGCGATCGCCGATTTACCTGGGTTACGACCTTGTTCGGCCAAAGTGTTTCGTTCCCAAAAAACGCCGTCGGTATAGCCTTGAATTTGAGCATTGATTTCCGCTGACGTGAGGCGCATCTCAGCCAGACAGGCATAATGTTCGTCTTGCTCCACACCGAGGTAGCGGCGGCCAAGTTTTTTGGCAACGACCGAGGTTGTACCGGAACCGAGAAAAGGATCAAATACCAGATCGCCCGGGCGAGAACTGGCAAGGATCAATTTAGCGATGAGTTTCTCCGGCTTTTGTGTGGGATGTTCGGTGTTCTCCGGCATCGACCAGAATGGCACCGTAATGTCAGTCCAGAGATTCGAGGGATGTGTAATGCGGAAATTGCCGTTATCCGTAGCCGTCCAATCGCGCGGCGCGCCATCGGGATCGCGGTATGGCGCAATCACCCGGCGCTTCACCTTGACCGCGTCTACATCAAAATAGTAATCATCTGACACGGTGCAGAACCAGATGTCTTCCGAACTGTTTTTCCAATTGCGCGCCGCGCCCCGGCCTTTCTCGCGCTCCCAGGTAATGCGATTGCGAACGACAAAGTATCGCTCACAGACCTCTTGAATGGCGCCCGACGATTGCCATTCACTGCATACATACAGCGTGCCGGCGGGCTTAAGCAACCGCGCCGCCTGTGACAGCCAACCATCCAGCCAGGCCGTATACTCCGCTCGTGGCCGCTTGCTAAAGCGGGTACTCCGAAAGTCCTTCGATAAATTGTACGGCGGATCGGCGACGATCAGATCGAATATACTGTTCGGCAGTGACTGGCAAACAGTCAGACTGTCGCCCAATACCGTCGTATTGACGAGCGACTCGAGCCTGCGGTCAGTGGGCCACTTCACAAGGCGTGCAGCCAACGCGATTGACAGTTCAGAAGTCACACGCAGTGTGCGATTGCGAGGAGCGGCAGATCTTTCAGTCATACTCGGAAATATCTCGACAGTTAAACACCCGGCTGCTACTTTAGTCCGATCACTTCCCACACCGGTTCCGGCACCGCGCGGCCTTTCACTTGCAGCGGCGGCAGTTCCAGCACCGTGATCTGATCCTTCACCAATTCGTAGGCGGCCAGGCTGATGAGGATCTGTCCGCCCTTCGCGTTCTCTTGCAGGCGCTTGGCATAGTTCACCGCGTCGCCGATGGCGATGTAGTTGCGCTGCTTCTCCGTGCCGATGTTACCGACGACGGCCTCGCCCGCGTTGATACCCACACCAAAGTTCAGTTGACGTTCGGCGCCCACGCGCGCGTGAAATTCATGGATCGCCTGCTGCATCTTCAGCGCGGCCTTCACGGCGCGCAGCGTGTACTGCGTTTGATCCAGCGGCACGTTAAACAGGCCCATCACGGCGTCGCCCATAAATTTGTCCAGCACGCCGTCAAACGCCAACACCGAATCGGCCGCCATCGCCAGATACGAATTGAGCACTTCCACCAGCTCTTCCGGCCCCAGCCGCTCGCTAAAGGCGGTAAAGCCGCGAATGTCCGCAAATAAAATCGAGAGAGGCTTGCGCACGCCGCCCAGCTTCAACTGCGACGGATCGCGCAGCAGCTGCTCCACCACGGCGGGCGGCGCATAGCGCATGAACGTCTCTTTGATGAAGCGCTGATCCGCTTCCAGCCGCCGCTTTTCCGTCAGGTCGTCCAGCACAATCGCCACGCCCGACACCGTTTGATCGGCCCCGCCTCGCAGCGGCGCAAAATTCAGGCTCAATTCCACTGCCCCCCGCAGCGGCAAGTCGCGCTCCAACTCGCGCGCGATGATGTTGTGCTGCTGTTTCACCTCGTCGATCCACGGCTGCAATTCGATCGCGATGGGCAGCGCGTGTTGATACAGTTGTTCAACCACTTGCTGATTGGAGACGCCCAAAATGGTCTCGGCCGCCCGATTGAACATCGTCACCCGATCGTCCATATCGGTGGTGATGACGCCCGACGTGATCGATTCAAACACGTTGTCCATCAGATCGCGCATCACCGTGAGGGCGGCCAGCTGCTGCCGCACGCGCTCGAACAGGCGTGCATTCTCAATCGCCAGCGCGGCCTGATTGGCAAACGCGGCCAGCATGTCGCGATCGCGATCGTTGAACAGGCCGGTCTTGATGCGGTTGTCGGCATAGATCACGCCCGTCACCTGATCGCGCGCCAGCATCGGCACGCACAGGATGCTGCGCAGACTGTACGCCACCACGCTCTCCTGCGCCGCAAACCGCGGATCAGCCTGCGCGTTCGTCGTCACGATCGGTCGCCCATCGGCCGCCACCTGCTCCACGATCGTCCAGCTGACGGCGAACTCACTGTGGCGCAGCGTCGCCCGATCGACGTTGCGCGCGACACGCACCTCCAACTCCCCGGTTGTCTCATCCTTCAACATCAGAAAACTGCGTTCCGCGCCGGTCAGTTGAATGATGCGATCCATGACCTGATTCAACACCTCCGACAGTTCCAGCGTGGAATTGACGGCCTGGCCGACTCCGTACAGCGCTTGCAGCGCCTGGCGTTCGTGCGCCAGCGCATCGACCGCCGTCTGAAAGCGCGGCATCAGGCTTTGAATTTTGAGCAGCGTCTGTTGCGCTTTGATGACATCGGGCGTGGCGCTCAGGCGCGTCAGCACGGCCGCTTGCTGTTGCAGCTGCGCGTTGAGTTCGATCAGCAGCGCCGACAGATCGCCCTGCGCCAGCGCAGTGCGCAGCATGAGCGTCGAGTCAGTCGCCATCTTGAGTGAGGTCGGCGAGGTCATGGTGCCGCCTATGGCGGTTCCCGATTTCGTTTACGCTTATGCTCCAGCGGGAGCGCCAGCTCCGCGACCAGCCGCCGCGCGAAGCGTGGCGCTCCGCTGAGAGCGTAAACCAATTAGGAAAGCGCGCTAGAGTGTGAGTTGCCGTCGATTATACAACAAAAAGCCTGTCGAGCTCACGGCTCGACAGGCTGGTTGCGGCGAGAGATCCGGCGGAAAATTCGACGAAGCGAAGGTAATGAACGGGGCAAGCGGCGTTTGAAGCCCGCCCACCACATCGGCCCGCGCAGGCTGCGCCAGGTGAGCTGCGCCTCCAACGGCTCCGGCTCGCCGCGTCCATAGCGCTCGTGCACGTATAAATTCGCCACGCGCTCAATCGCCGGCTCGTTGTGCGGCATGATCTTGCTCAACGCCTGCGCCTGCTCAAACGGCGTCTGCCACGGCGACAGCTTCACCCGCAGCCAGTGCGCCATGCGCGCCATCCGCGCAAACGCCCACTCGCCGCCGCGCCGCGCGCGCCGGCCGCTGCCGCGCGATTCATAGACATACATGGCCGCCACACTCAGCAGCACCCCTGCGACCAGCGCAACAACGCCCATAACCCACGGCCAGACTGACGGCGTCTGCGGGGCTGGAACAGCGTCGGGCAGGTCTAGCGGGCTGGCCGGCCCTTGCAGCGGATCAAATTCCTCGTCCTCCGGGATGCGGCTGCCGAATCTAGGATCACGGTCAGACGCCCCCAACTCGGCATTTGCGCCGTTATCGGATGACGGCTGCAAGCGCACCAGTGAGGGTTGACTGGCGGTCGGTTCAAACTGCACCCAGCCGTACTGCGGAAAATAGACCTCGGCCCAGGTGTGCGCGTTAAACTGAAAAACCTGATAGACGCCGCGCGTCTCATCCAGCGTGCCCTGCGAGTAGCCAGTGACGATGCGCGCCGGAATGCCCAGTGACCGCGCCATTACGGCCATGGCCGACGCATAGTAATCGCAGTAGCCTTCCTTAACGTCAAACAACACATAGGATACGGCGTCAACACCGGGTGAGGGCGCCAGAATCTTCTCGTTATATTTGATCTGCGTGCGCAGCCAAAATTCCAGCGCGCTGGCGGCATCAAACGGATTGGTGGCTTTGGCATCGCTCACGATTTGCCGCGCCAACTCTCGCACCCGATCCGGCAAGGAGTTGGGCAGCTGCAAATAGCGCTGGCGAATAGAGACCGGATAATCCGTGCCCGCGCTGCGCAATTGCGCAATATTCGCCACGCTGGACAGCGACGTGACCTGATAAGAATCGCCGGCGCTCAGCGGATTGATCACCGTCCACATCGAGACATCCGGCGTGCCGCTTGCCGCGGCTCCGGCGGTCTCGATCGGATACGTCTCCACCCATGCAGCCCGATCGAGCGCGGCGGCCTGGGGCGCAGCAAAAACCAGCGTGTTGTTCGGAAAGAAGACGGTAAAAGTTTGCGTGACCAGTGAGCGCTGCTCAAATTGCCCGTCAAACGGCCGCTCATTAGGGTCAACGGCCAGGCGCGTCGTGTCGGAACTTTGAAAGGCCGTGCCCGTATACTCATCGTAAACCACGGCCTGCCAGTACCGGGCTTCCGATGCTTTCACTTCCATCACCAGTTCGCTGCCCAGATTGCGCTGTCCCAACAAAGCGAGCGTGCGCCCAAACGGATTGGCAAACGCCAGGCCATTCGGTTGCAAGCCGCTGAACAGGCGATTAAACGATTCCTCAATCGATCGGACCGGGCGGCTGACCTGCCGCCACAGATCGCCGATCTGCGGTGCGCCCAGGACGGAGGGCGCCAGCGCCCCAAACGCCAGCGCCGCGACCGCGATACCGGAGCCGATTTGAAGGAAGTCGCGCTTGATTTCAGGGTTATATCGGACGCGGCTAAATTGCCAGCGCTCGGCCTGTTTCAGCGTGTACATGCGCGCGGCGTAGATCAACACGCAGAACAAATAGACGATCACCAGCAGATACAGCGCCTGCGGCCCGCCATAGTAGTACGTGTTGATCAACAGCGCTACGCCCGCCGGCGCGACGGCGCGCCACATGCGCGGCTGGCGGAAGGTATTCCAGACGGCCAGATAAGTCACCAGCCAGAACACGGTCCCCAGAAACAACAGAAAGATCGTATTGTCCGTTCCAACGCCGCCTGTCAGTACGGCCTCACCCCAGATGTAGATGTGCTCGCCCAGCCGCACCACCATGTGGCGCAGGGTATCAAGGGATGTCCAACCAAAGACCTTGTCCGGCATCTGATCAAGCGCGATTAGCGTGACCCAGATCACGCCGTACGATAGCATGATCACGTGAGCGACCCGCGCCCGCCACGGCCGCGAGACGACGACCGTGCCAAGCACCAGCGCGACGACGACGGTCAAACCCAGCAGGTCGAGGCGCGGCATCCACTCCGCCGAGGCAATACTCCAGGCGGCGCTAAACACCACGCTGCCGATCAAGATCAGCGCGAGACGATCAATGGGGTAGCGATATCGATGAATGGCTTGAGTCATGGCTGGTTGCCAGTTGGCTGCGGGAAAAGCCTGTTGAGCGTAAATACGCAGGCTGCGTCACAAAAGTTCATTTTGATTGTATCTGGTGCGGCGGCGGGCGTCAACGCGCATCAGGCAAGGGCCGCGCGGTCCGCGGCGAACAGCGCTGTGCGCGCAAATCTGGCCGCGATAACTGAGAGCGCTCCCAACGATTTTGGGCCAGCGACCCTTAAAAATCCATTTTTGGCTATTGACTAGCAAACCGGTTTGTGCTACAGT
>JACRBO010000479.1 GCA_016219235.1 Chloroflexota bacterium | reverse complement strand
GAAGCGGTCACCGCCTGGGAGATTGCACCATGAAGAAAATCACCCGCTCCAACTCCAAAACGTTAGGCCGCTACATCGTGGCCGATCCAAAGATATGCCACGGCCAACCCACCTTTCGCGGCACGCGCATCATGGTTTCGCAAGTCCTCGATCTGGTGGCGCGGGGCATGGACTGGGAGAGCATTATTGAACGGTGGGAAGGCAGCCTGAGCCAGGACGCGATTGCCGAAGCCGTGCGCCTGTCTAACCAGGCCTTCCTCGAACACGCTCACGAATATCTGGTGGGGCCGACGCCCGCATGAACCTTCTGGATGAACAAATTCCCGGAGCACAGCGCCAACTTTTGAAAAGTTGGCGCTGTCCGGTTCGACACATTGGCTATGACCTCGGGCGCAAAGGCCTGCAAGATGATGAAATCATTCCCATGCTGCTCCGTCTGCGCCAGCCGACATTCTTTACGCTTGATTTTGGCTTTTACGAACGCCAGCTCTGCCATCAACGCTATAGCCTTGTCTGGCTGAACGTCGACGAAGACGAAACCGCCAGTTTTGTGCGCCGCCTGCTCGGACATCCAGAGTTCGACACGCAGGCCAGGCGAATGGGCGCGGTCATTCATCTTTCGCGCAAAGGGTTGCGAGTATGGCGCTTGCATGCCGAACGGGAAGTGTTTCTAAGCTGGGACAGATGAACGCAAGATATGCCTGACTGGCAGAAGACCGGCACATCGTCGCCGCACTGCCAGCGCCGCCATAATTGAGGGACCGCCGAAGTCATTGCCGGGGACTTCGGTTTTTTGTTTGATTAGCCGTCACGCTCTACGGGATGTCATTCCCGCACGCTTTCGCCTGGCGCGTCGCCGGCACACTGCGCCGGGTACGACGTGGCGGGAATCCAGAGGCCTATCAACAGAGCTTGCCAATCGTCACCCTGGATGCCCGACAAAAACTTTCGGGCATGACGATGATCAGGGGTGAGGCAATCGTGCGCTACGGCCTCAGCGTCTTGCCCAATTCGATGCAATCGTGGATCAACGTCGGCAGGTTGGGCGCGTCGAATGAGATGCCCGGCGCGGGCTGGCGGTTGTGCTTGATGTCGGGCGGCGTGTGATAATGGTGAGGAAACGTCGGGGCCAGCGCAACATTATCAGGATGCGGCTGCGGATCGTACCAGCGGACTTTCTCCGCGCCCAGATAGACGGCGTAACTGTAGTCGCGAATCCGGCCGCCGACAAAATCGACAAACTCGGCCACGCGCAGCTCCAGTCCGTTGGCAAATTGAATGGAACCCGTCACTCGCGCGGTCAAAGCACTGGTGCTGTACAGATGCACAGTTGAGACGGCGATATGGTCGCCATACTGCTGGAGCAGGTTGTACAGCAGCGTTTCATAATCGGCGCGCGCAGGAAACGGCATGGCTCAGCCGGCGGTCGGCAGGCGCAAGGTTGGCTCACGGGGATCAAGCGCCACAATCCGATCGGCATTTTGCCGCAGCGTTCGTCGTCGTTCGTGCGACAGTTTCTGCAGCATCGTTTCCCGATCGAGTTTGATCTGATAGTAGGCCGACCATTCAGCGAAGTCTTCTGTGTGCTCGCCGTCGTCCAACAGGCCCTGCCGATAGAGGTCATAGAAATCAGCTGAACTCAGCCAGTAGCGCCGCTCGAATCGCCGCGTAATCTCGTCGGCAGCACGCAGGTCGTCCAAAATTTGGGTGATCGTAACTTCAGCCATAGCCCACCTCTCAACTGATTATAGCATACCGAAATCAGGCAGGTTGCAACCGCGGTATAATCAGATCAGGAGGTTCGCCATGACCTATCGCGAAATCGTGGCCGAAATCGAGCGCCCGCCCCGCTGGTGCGCGGCATCGCCAGGCCAACCGGCAAGATGCCGATTGACGAAGAGCTCAGGACGGCGCGCTGAGCAGTCAAAAAATCAGCGTAATCCGCGTTAATCAGCGTCCTTTCTTCCCCCTGTACAGCCTGCCCAACCCGCCTTTGTGCAATTTCCCTCATTTTGCACATAGACCGGGCGTAAGCCTACACCTATAATCACTGTCATGAAGACTCACGCTCTGGCCCTGTCCATTATTAGCTCGCTCCTTGGCGTCTTCGTCAAGGGGCAGATACTTGTTGGGCGACCCGTGAGCGTCAACTAACTCACACCGCATCGAGACTGGCACATCCGAGCCGCCCAACGCACAGGGCGGCTCGTTTTGTTTCAAGACTTTTAGCAGAAAAAGGACACTATCATGACACAGCAAAATAACACCAATACCGAACGCATGCCCGACTGGTACGATCCCTTCGTGGAACCCAACACCATGCCCAAGAGTTGGGACCTGTCCGAGCAAGGCTACGTCAACCGCTCGCGCGAGGCGCTGGAACACGACCGTCAAGTGAAAGAGGCGAATGCCTAAGGCGCTCTGCTCTGGCGATTAAAATCGCAGCCACAACGACACAAAGCCGACCTGCGTCGGCTGGGCGTCCAGTCGGCGGAGGCCGACTTCGTGCAACTGTTGGCGCGAATTTATTCGCCGGTGTTAGAGCCGGCAAAGCATCATGACCGAATCGTCGACCCTCTTTCACAAAATCTGGAACTCGCACATCGTCGCGCAGCAGCCCGGTTCGCCGGCGGTGCTGTACGTCGATTTGCACCTTGTCCACGAAGTCACCTCGCCGCAAGCGTTTACGGGCTTGCGGGCGCGCGGCCTGACAGTGCGCCGCCCCGATCGGACCGCGGCCACCGTCGATCACTCGATCCCGACCATCGCGCTCGACGGCGATCAATTCTCGCGCCTCAACTTCGCCGATGAACTGGGCCGCAAGCAGATCGAGCTGTTCGAGCAGAACTGCCGCGACTTCGGCATTCAGTTCCACGGCCTCGGCAGCCCGCATCAGGGCATCGTGCACGTCATCGGGCCGGAGTTGGGCCTCACGCAGCCCGGCATGACCGTCGTGTGCGGCGACAGCCACACGGCCACACACGGCGCGTTCGGCACGCTGGCCTTCGGCATCGGCACCAGCGAAGTCGAGCACGTCCTCGCCACGCAATGCCTCTTGCAGCGCCCGGCCAAAACGTACGAAGTGCGCGTCGACGGTGAACTTTCGCCCGGCGTCTCGGCCAAAGATATCATCCTCGCCCTCATCGCGCAGATCGGCGTGGGCGGCGGCACGGGTCACGTCTTCGAATATACGGGCCGCGCCATTCGATCGCTCAGCATGGAACAGCGCATGACGATCTGCAACATGTCGATCGAAGGCGGCGCGCGGGCGGGCATGGTCGCGCCCGACGACACCACGTTCAACTACCTGCACGATCGCGAGTTCGCGCCCAAAGGCCCCGCGTGGGATGAGGCCGTAGCGAAGTGGCGGCAACTCGTCACCGATGATGGCGCGCAGTACGATAAATCGATCACACTTGATGCGTCCACATTAGCACCGATGATTACCTATGGGACAAATCCCGGTATGGGCATGTCCATCACCGATCGGATTCCGGATCCCGATCGGCTCAGCGACCCCGATCAGAAATCGACGCTCGATAAGGCGCTGCGCTACATGGGCTTGCGACCCGGCCAATCGTTGATCGATCAGCCGGTCGATGTGGTCTTCATCGGCTCGTGCACCAACTCGCGCATTTCGGATTTGCGCTTAGCGGCCTCGTTGCTGAAAGATCGCAAGGTCGCGGACACTGTGCGCGTGCTGGTCGTGCCCGGCTCGATGGACGTGAAGAAGCAGGCGGAAGCCGAAGGACTCGATCGCGTCTTCAAGGCTGCGGGCGCGGAGTGGCGCGAAGCGGGCTGCTCGATGTGCATCGCCATGAACGGCGATCAACTCCAGCCCGGCCAATACGCCGTCAGCACCAGCAATCGCAACTTCGAGGGGCGGCAGGGCAAAGGCGGACGAACCTTTTTGGCATCGCCCTTGACCGCCGCCGCCACCGCGCTGACGGGTAAGATTACAGACGTAAGGACTTTGATGGGCAATTAGTAATCGGTGATTGGTAATCGGTAATTAGTAATCGGTGATCGGTGGTTGGTCTTTCCATCACCAGTTATCAGTCACCAGTTACCAGTTACCAGTTACCAATCACCAGTTACCAGTTACCAATTCACTATGGCTCAATTCACAACACTCACCTCACGGGCCGTCCCCCTGCCCGTCAACAACATCGACACCGATCAGATCATCCCGGCGCGCTTTCTCAAGGTGACGGATAAAGTCGGCCTCGGCGCGAATCTGTTTTCGGACTGGCGCTACAACGCCGACGGCTCGCCCAAAGCCGACTTCGTGCTGAATCAGCCGCAAGCGCAGGGCGCGGCGATTCTGCTAGCGGGCGATAACTTCGGCTGCGGCTCTTCGCGTGAGCACGCGCCGTGGG
>JACRBO010000478.1 GCA_016219235.1 Chloroflexota bacterium | reverse complement strand
TTTCCTGGCTGAGCATCTCCGGCATAAAGGCGCGCTGCTTGCCTAGCGCGTGTCCAGCGGGGACGATCAATACGACTTCGTCATCGACCAGCGGTCGGATTTGTACACCCGGCGCATCGATCGCTGCACCGACGAAGCCCAGATCGAATTCGCCGCTCAGCACCCGGCGCGTCACCTCGGCGCTGTTGATGATCGCCAGCGTCGTGTCGAGATCGGGATACTGCTTTTGAAAACGCGCCAGCACAGCGGGCAACAGATATAGACCGGGTGTCGTGCTGGCGCCCAGGCGCAGATAACCGCGCTGCAAACCGGCCAATTCACCCAACACCCGTCGGACTTCTTCAGTCAGCACCGCGACCCGCTGGGCATAGTCGGCCACGATCCGTCCGGCATCCGTCAACTCGACGCGATTGCCCAGACGGTGAAAGAGTTGGACGCCGAGTTCGGCTTCCAACTGTCGAATGTGTTTGGACACAGCCGGTTGGCTGAGATGCAGTTCAGCCGCAGCGCGCGAGAAGCTCTGGTGGCGTGCCACCGCGCGAAAGACCCATAGTCGAGGAAAGTCCATGCTTATAACCAAAAGTTATCGGGCTGATAAATCATTGGCTATTGGATTATCGCCCCGATGAAGGTAGACTGTCAAGCGAGGTGACTCCGATGGACTATGCAGCGATCAAACTTACGTCTTTCTCCCACGGCGCGGGCTGAGCGTGCAAAATCGGCCCGGCCGATCTGGCGCAGGTCTTGCGCCACTTGCCCACTGCCACCGACCCCAACCTGTTGAGCGGATTCGAGCACGGCGCCGATGCCGCCGTCTATCGGTTGACCGATGAACTCGCGGTCGTGCAGACTGTCGATTACATCACGCCGATCGTCGATGATCCATTCGCCTTCGGCGCGATCGCCGCGGCCAATGCGCTGTCTGACATTTACGCGATGGGCGCTCGTCCGATCCTGGCTCTCAATCTTGTAGGCTACCCGATCAAGACGCTCCCGCACGGCTTGCTGGGCGACATCTTGCGTGGCGGCGCGGCCAAGCTCGCCGAAGCCGGCGTGACGCTCGGCGGCGGTCATTCGATTGAAGACCTCGAACCCAAATATGGCCTGGCCGTCACCGGCCTGGTTCATCCCGATCGCATCGTCACCAATGCCGGCGCGCGACCGGGCGATGTGCTGATTCTCACGAAGCCACTGGGCGTGGGCATCATCACGACCGGCATCGATCGACAATTGGTCAAAGGCGATGTGATCGAGCGGGTGACGGCTATCATGCTGCAGCTCAATCGCGCCGCGGCTGAAGCGATGTTGGCGGTGGGTGTCCATGCCTGTACCGATGTGAGTGGCTTCGGTCTGTTAGGGCACTTGCGGGAAATGGTCGAGGCCAGCGGCGTTGGAGCGAAAGTCAGTCTCAACCAGGTACCGATTCTGCCTGAAGCGTGGGCATTGGTTGAACAACAGGCCGTGCCCGATGGCACTCACAACAACCAGCAGTATCTGGCCGAGTTCGTCAAGTGGGGACGCAGCCTGTCGCCTGAAGCGCAGTTGATTCTGTGTGACGCGCAGACTTCAGGCGGGCTGTTGATGGCCGTGCCGCCGCAGCGCACCACGAAATTGTTGAAGGCACTACGGCAGGCTGGAGTTGCGGCGGCCGCGGTGATTGGCGAAATCGTCCCGGAACCGAACGGTCAGATCCGGGTCAATCAAGCATAGGAGAGCAACCATGTCGGAAGTTACCAGGCGTTATTTATTCGTCATCAACGATGCCCCGTATGGCAATGAGCGCCCTTACAACGCGCTGCGCCTCGCCATGAATCTGATCAAGCGATCGGGCGTTGCCGTGCGCGTTTCCCTGATGGGCGATGGCGTACTCTGCGCCGCGAAGGGTCAGAAGACGCCCGACGGTTATTACAACGTCGAGCGCATGCTGCAGTTTATCGCGCAGCGCGGCGAAGTCGCCACTTGAGGCACGTGCTCAAAGGCTCGCGGGCTCGAGCCAGACAGGTTGATTGAGGGCGTACAACCCGGCAACATGGACTTGCTGGGCGACTGGACCGTGGCGGCCGATCAAGTGTTGGTGTTTTGAGCAATCAGCGAAGGGAGGAGACACATGGCGGGTAAGACGATTCTCATTTTGGGCGGCGGGGTCGGGGGACTTGTCGTCGCGAACGAATTGCAACGATTGCTGCCTGCTGCAGGCGGGCACCGCATCGTGTTAGTCGAGCGAAATACGCAGCACGCCTTTGCACCGTCGTTTTTGTGGGTCATGACGGGCGATCGGCAGCCGGCGCAGATCACGCGGGATGTGCGTCAACTCGTGCGCCCCGGCGTTGAAATCATTACGGCTGAGATGCAGGCGATCGATGTCAGCCGGCGCCGCGTGCAGACCAGCGCGCAGGTGCTGAACTACGACTATCTCATCATTGCACTCGGCGCCGAGTTGGCCCCTGACGCGATTCCCGGATTAAATGAGGGCGCGCACACGTACTACACGCTGGACGGCGCGGAGAAATTGCACGACGCC
>JACRBO010000056.1 GCA_016219235.1 Chloroflexota bacterium | reverse complement strand
GTGCAAAATGAAGCGCTCTTTCCTGAGCGCGGGCCGGGATTATAGCACTCTTCCAGCGGCGTGGCAAGGCACGATTTTATTTGGAGTATAACGCAAATGTGTTGGTGACTTTTCGTTGCTCCCGCCGCTGCCCGCAGGGCGTGCCAAATCCGGCATCTGGGGCGATGGATTTGGCAATCCATCGCGAGCCCTTCAGAGGAAAGCGATGACTGCCTGACAGTGTTGCGCTACACCCTTTTGTCTGGTCACCGATGATATAATCAGCGCACTCAACCTTCACCAGGATCAACCACTATGAACAAAGACGACTGGTTCCGCCTCGCCGATCAATGCACGCGCTTTATGGCCGGGCATGGCCGCGCCGCACTGACACCGCACGCGATGTTCACGCAACTCGCCGCCTCGACGCCGCCCGATCTTCAACCCGATATGTACGGCAGCGGCGAACTCATCACCGGCTTTGAAAAGCGTGTCGCCGATTTACTGGGCAAGGAAGCCAGTGTCTTCATGCCCAGCGGCACGATGGCACAGCAGATCGCGCTCCGCATCTGGTCCGATCGGCATCACTCGCCCCACGTGGCCTTTCATCCCACGTGCCATCTGGAGATCCACGAGCAGAAAGCCTATCAACTGCTGCACGGCCTGCACGGCGTGCTGGTGGGTTCGCCCTATCAGTTGATGACACTTGATGATGTGAACCAGGTGCGCGATCCGCTGGCCGCCCTGCTCCTAGAACTGCCGCAACGTGAGATCGGGGGACAGTTGCCGAGTTGGGATGATCTGGTCGCCATCACAACTTGGGCGCGCGAACGCAACATCGCCCTGCACATGGACGGTGCACGCCTGTGGGAATGCCAGCCGTTCTATCAACGTCCCTACGCCGAAATCGCCGCGCTGTTCGATACGGTGTATGTGTCCTTCTACAAAATCCTGGGCGGCATTGCGGGCGCGATGTTGTTGGGGCCGCAAGACTTCATCGCCGAAGCGCGCCTGTGGCAGAAGCGGCACGGCGGCAATCTGGTGCAGATGTATCCCTTTGTGCTGTCAGCTCAACACGGGCTGGACACGCGACTCGATCGGATTCCCCAGTACTGCGCCAAAGCGGCTGAAATTGCGGCGCTTCTGAAGTCGTTTCCGCAAATCGAAATCATGCCCAATCCGCCGCAGACGAATATGATGCACGTTTTCATTCGCGGCGAAAAAGATCGGCTGGAAGAGGCCGCCGCGCAGATCGCACGTGAGCAGAAGATCTGGCTGTTCCGCTATTTCGCGCCCAGTCAAATTCCCGGCTACTGCAAAGTAGAATTCACCGTCGGGGATGCGACACTGGAGTTTTCAGCCGAAGAGATTCACGATCTGTTTACGAATTTGCTTGCCAACGCAGCTTAAACATTCGCGCAGATTCGTGTTGATTCGCGGATCGTTGCTTACTTCAAATCCACCAAGCCACGCTTCAAGGCCGTGATCACGGCCTGTGTCCGATCGTTAGCGTGCAGCTTGGTGAGAATGGCACTGATGTGATTCTTGACTGTGCCTTCGCTTAACGAGAGTTGTTGCGCGATTTCCTTGTTGGCTAAACCCCCGGCCAACAACTTCAGTACTTCTTCTTCTCGATCGGTCAATCGCTCCAGCGGTTCTTCTTCAACCACGGGCTGCGGCGCAGCCATAGGCTGTGGCGCAGCCGATCGGCGCGCGGTGAGCTGTTGAAACTCTCGCAGCACTTTGCGCGCCACCGTCGGATCGATCTGCGATTCGCCGCGCAGCGCGCCGCGCACCGCCTCGGCCAGATTGTCGCCGGACGTGTCTTTCAGCAGATAACCGATCGCCCCGGCGCGGATACCGTCAAACACCCAGTCGTCGGTATCATACGTCGTCAGGATGATGATCTGCGTTTTGGGCAGCGCCGCCACGATTTGCCGCGTGGCCTGAATACCGTTGAGGTGCGGCATCTTGATGTCCATCAAGATCACGTCCGGCTGAAGTTTCTTCGCAAACTCAACCGCCTCGATGCCGTCGGCCGCCTGCCCGATCACCTCGATGTCAGCCTGATGATTGAGGATAATCGTCAGCCCGGTGCGAATAATGTCTTGATCGTCGGCCAGCAACACGCGGATTCTGTTCATTGTTCATTGCTCATTGTTAATTGAATCAGCGTGCCCTGTCCGACGGCGCTCGTCACGTGCAGCGTGCCGTCGATCATCTCGGCTCGTTCGCGCATGCCCTGTAAACCAAAGCGATCGCCACTGACTTCGTCGGCGGTGAAGCCGCGCCCGTCATCGGCCACGATCAAGGTCAGGTGATTATTCTCCGGCTGTAGTGCGACCCTGACATGTTGCGCGTCGGCGTGCCGCTCGATGTTGTTGAAGGCTTCGTGCGCGATGCGCAGCAGTTGCGTCGCCACCGTGTCCGTCAGCGCCGTTTTCGGTTCGCCGATGTGAAGTTCGATCTGCACGCCCGTCCGCTCGCCAAAATCCAGCGCCTCACGTTCCAGTGCGCGCGCCAGGCCCAGATCATCAATCGGGTTGGCGCGCAAATCTTGAATGGCGTGTCGCGCCTCTTGTAAGCCCGTGTGCGCCAATTGTTGCGCTTTCACCAATTCGGATCGAGCGGCCTCCGGCTCGGCCTTCAACAATGTATCGATCGCTTGCAGCTGCACCACCAGCCCCGCCAGCGAGTGCGCCAGCGTATCGTGCAGATCGCGCGCCAGCCGGTTGCGCTCACGCGCGGTCGCCAATTGCTCGGCCGTTGACGCTTGTTCGCGCAGTTTGACATTGGCGGCGCTCAGGGCCACGGTCTGTTGACGTTCCTGCTCGGCTAGCGTGCCTACGATGTAACCCGCCACCACTAACAACGGCAACCGTAAAGCGATGACCGACACGATCGACCACGGCGAGATGGCGCCGAATAACAGCAGCGCGCCCGGTCGCGGCATGCCCGTCAGCAACTCTTCGACGATGCCGCCGATGATCATCAACACGCCCGATAGCCCGGCGGCCAACCACGCCCCGCGCCGCCCATACGCCCAGGCCGCGATGACGACCGCCACGAGCAACAGGAACAACGGCTCCACCAGCCGCATATCGACCGGCGGCGCGAAGCGCGGCGTGCTCATGATTCTGAAACGCGGCTCCAGCGGCGAATTCGCGAAAGACACCAACGAGCTTTCCAGCGTTTGCGCCGCGATCGTCAAGATCAGCGCGATCGGCAGGTAGCGCTGTCCCAGGCGTCGATCGAGTCCGGGCAGGATCACAAACAACCACGCCACGCCGTTCGGCCACATAATCAGCAGCATGATCACCGCCGATTCTGCGCCCAACCCTGCCCAGATAGCGAGTGCGCCAATCGCCGCAGGCACCAGCGAAATCGACAGCATGATGCGCAGCAGGCGCACGGCGGTGGCTTGCGGTAGCAGGGTGTGGATGGGTGAGGTAAAACGGCTCATGTGAGTGACAATCGTCATCATATCACGTGATGCGAATGATCAGCAATTCTCAATATGAAAGCAGAGACGGCTCCCATGCCGTCGGTTTCGCGGGCGTGGGAGCCCGCGCGGCTGACAATGCTCTTTGCAGAACTCAAATTGAGAATTGCTGACGAATGATACCCTACTCGTACCGCAACGCTTCAATCGGCTTCAGGCCCGCGGCTCGATTGGCCGGGTAAATCCCGAAGAAAATACCCACCGCCGCGGAGAAACCGAAGGCCAGCACGACCGACTCGATCCACACTTTGGTGGTCAGCAAACCGGTGGCACTGACCAGCGCCGAAATGCCCGCGCCGACCAGAATGCCGATAATACCGCCCAACACCGACAGCGTGATCTTCTCTGTCAAGAATTGATAGAGTATGTCCCGCCGCCGCGCACCGACCGCCTTGCGCAGGCCGATCTCCTTGGTGCGTTCAGTGACCGACACCAGCATGATGTTCATCACGCCGATACCACCGACGACCAGCGAGATGCCGGCGATGGCTCCCAGAAACACCGTCAAAATGCCCGTAATCTGGGTCGCCGCCGACAAAATATCGGCTTGCGACGAGACCGTGAAATCATCCGCCTCGCCCAGGCCGATCTTATGCAGCTTGCGCAATTTCTCGGTCAGGGCAGTCTTGGCCGTCTCAATTGTGTCGGCATTCGAGGCTGAGACTTCAATCGTGGAGACGGTTTGCTCGCCGCCCACGCGCGTGCGCGACAACCGCGCCATCGCCGTGGTGATGGGCACATACGCCGTCGAGTCGCGGCTGAAGCCGAAGCCGCCCGACCCTTGCGACTTCATGACGCCGACCACTTGAAACAGAATGCCGTTGATCTTGATCGACTTGCCAATGGGATCAAGCCCGCCGAACAGATCGGTCACGGTCTGCGCGCCCACCACCACCACGCGCGACTTGCTGGTGAGATCGCTCTGCGAGATAAAACGCCCGCGGTCCAGTTGATCGGGATGGGCAATGGCATAATCCGGCACCACGCCCACGACCTGCGTATTGACTTGCTTGCTCTGGTACTTCAACGGCTGCCGCGACTGGACTTGCGGCGCGACGGCGGCCACGCCCGGCAAGCCGCGCAATTGCTGCGACTCTTCATACGTCAAGGCCGCCGTCGCGCCGCCACCTGCGCCGGACGGCGTGAAGTTATTGCGCGACCCGGCAAAGATCGTGATCAGGTTGGAGCCGATGCCCGAAATCTGGCTGGTGATCGCGTCCTGCGCGCCG
>JACRBO010000472.1 GCA_016219235.1 Chloroflexota bacterium | reverse complement strand
CTTCGACTGCGTGGCGAACAGATGCCACTTCGCTCAGAATGCTCCTCGCAATGACGTCGTTTACGGACGAATTTTCACGCCCACTTCGCGGAACATTTGCTCCGCAATCAGGATGCGTTGAATTTCATTGGTGCCCTCGAAGATTTCGGCGATGCGTGAATCGCGGAAGCCGCGCTCGATGAAGGTGTCACGGCTGTAGCCCAGTGCGCCGTGAATCTGCACCGCGCGATCGACGCAGCGTGAAGCGTATTCCGAGCCGAGCAATTTGCACATGCCCGCTTCTTTGATGAAGGGCCGATTGTTGTCTACCAACCACGCTGTGCGATACACCAGCGAGCGCAGCGCTTCCACTTCGGCGGCCATGTCGGCCACCATGAACTGAATCGTCTGCGCATGCGCCAGCGGTTTGCCAAACTGTGTGCGCATCGCCGCCCATTCCAGCGATTGTTGCAGCGCCGCTTGTGCACCGCCCAGCGTCGCCGCGCCCAGCGTCACGCGGCCGATGTCGAGCGTCTGCATGAAGACGACGAAGCCCAGACCCGTCTGCCCCAGAATGTTCTCGGCGGGCACACGGAAATTATCGAAGGCAATCGCACTCGTCGGCGAACCGTGCAAGCCCATCTTGTGCTCGTACTTGCCGGGCGTGAAGCCTTCGGTCGAATGGCCCGCATCGTCGCGCGTTTCGATCACAAACGCCGTCGCGCCGCCGCGCGCGCCCAACGCCGGATCGGTCACGGCCAGAATCGCCATCGTGCTCGCCAGCGGGCCATTGGTGATCCACATTTTCGAGCCGTCGAGAATGTACGAGTCGCCTTCCTTCGTCGCGCGCAACTTGATCGAGGCGGCATCTGATCCGGCTTGCGGTTCGGTCAACGCAAACGCGCCGATCTTATGGCCGCTGCACAGATCGGGCAGGTACTTCTCGCGAATGCGTTTGGTGCCGCCCAGATAGATCGCCATCGTGCCGATGCCGATGTGCGCGCCGATGATGGTGGCAAAGCTGGTATCGACCCGGCCCAGCTCTTCCATCAGGATGCAGTAGCCGGTTTCACCCGCGCCCATGCCGCCGTACTCGCGCGGGAACGGCACGCCGAATAGCCCTATTTCTCCAGCCTGTTTGATGACGTCGGTCGGCGGTTGGCTCGATCGATCGGCTTGCCGCGTCGCGGGCCGCACCACTTCTTCGGCAAATTCGCGCACCAATTTGCGCAAGGCTTGATGTTCACGCGAGAGATCAAAGTCCATAGTCACCACCTGTTGAGGAAACAAGTCAACAAGGAAACAAGTAGACAAGTCGGACGCATCCTCTTGTCACCTTGTCATCCCGTCATCTTGTCAGGGTTTAATCACCACGCCCGAATCCGCAAACACTTCCTGCCACACGGCGATGCGGCCCACTTGCGGCGTGCCGCCCAACAGATCGAGCGCGCGCGCATCACGGTATAACTGCGAGATGGTGTACTCGTCGCTGAAGCCGTAGCCGCCGTGCACTTGCAGCATGTGATTGGCCGTCTCGCGCGCGGCCTTTGCGCCGAACAGTTTCGCTTTCAAAGCCGCCGCCGCAAAGTCTTTGCCCTGTTCATACAGCCACGCTGCGTACTCGATTTGATGGCGCAGCACTTCGGTGTTGATCTCCGCATCCGCGAAGTAGTTGCCCAGCCCTTGCTTCGTGGCGATGCTGACGCCGAACTGCTTGCGCTCGATGGCAAAGGCGCGGCCTTGCGCGACAGCATGTTCATCCAGGCCGAGCGCCGCCGCGGCGATAGCCAGTTGGAAATGCGATAACGCCGTTTGCAACAGGGACAAGCCTTCGCCCTCATTGCCAAGCCGATCGGTCTCTGACACCCCCATGGCATCGAAGTAGACCGTGTGGAAGGTCACTCCGCGCAGGCCCGTGGTCGGTTCGCGATGACCGATCTTCACGCCAGGCGTCGCCGGATCGATCACGAACGCCGTCGGGCCGTTGTCAGTTTGCGCGATGACGAGCAGCAGCTTCGCAATGCCCGCATTCGTCACCCACGTCTTTACGCCGTTTATGACGTAACCATCGTTTGTGCGCTTCGCGCGCGTGCTCAGGTGCGAGGTATCCGATCCGGCATCGGGTTCGTTCAGTGCCAACGCGCCCGCATTCTCGGCCAGCATCGACAGCCAGTTCTCTTTCTGCTCGGCGTTGCCGCGTGACACGATCGGGTACACGACGAGACTGTTGTGCGTGGCGATGGTGATCGCCGTGGACATGCACGCCTTCGCCAGTTCTTCGATCAGCAGCGTGTAGCTCAGCGGATCGAGCGCCGCGCCGCCGAGATCTTCGGGGATCATCGCGGCGAAGAAGCCCTGTTGCGCCGCTTTGTTGAAAAGATCGAGCGGCGGTTGTTCGCTCTCATCCGTGTGCTTCGCCACTTTCGCAATTTCCTTCGCAGCGAAATCGCGGAAGAGTTTGCGGAAACTGATCTGCTCTTCGGTCAATGTGAAATCCATACGGACCTCCCACTGGTAACGAGTAATGAGTAACGAGTAAATGGGTTACTCATTACTCATTACTCGTTACTCATTACTTGTCCTGGAACTTCGCTTCGCGCTTCTCAAGGAACGCCGTGATGCCTTCACGCGCGTCGGCGCTGGCGACGGCCAGACCGAACTGCGCCAACTCGGCGGCGAGGCCGCTCTTGAGATCAGCGTCGAGGCCGGCGCGAATGGCGTTCATCGCGGCAGCCGTGGCGATGGCGCTCTTGTTGGCGAGCTTGGCCGCGAGGCCCTTAGCCTGCCGCATCACTTCGCCGCCGGGCACGACCATATTGACGAGCCGTAATTGCATGGCCTGCTGCGCCGTGATCTGATCGCCGGTCAGGATCAGTTCGGCGGCTTTGGCTGCGCCGACGATGCGCGGCAAGCGCTGCGTGCCGCCCCAGCCCGGAATGATGCCCAGGTTGATCTCGGGCTGGCCCAGCTTGACCCGATCGCCGCAGATGCGCAGGTGGCATGACATGGCGAGTTCGAGACCGCCGCCCAGGCACACGCCGTTGATGGCGGCGATAAAGGGCTTGTTAGAGGCTTCGATCTTGCTGAAGACCTGCTGCCCAAACTGAATGAAGGCTTGCGCCGCGCCCTCATCTTGCGATTTCATCAGCGCGCCGATTTCACCCAGATCGGCCCCGGCCACAAAGGCCAGTTGTCCCGCGCCGGTCACGACGACGACCTTCACGTCGGGGTTGGCGACGAGCGCATCCACCGCTTCGCCCAGTTCGGCCAGCGTTTGCCGGTTGAAGGCATTCACCGGCGCATGATCGATCACGAGGGTTGCGACTTTGTCTTCGATGGTGTAGCGAATGAAGTCAGCCATAAGGGTCTCCTTGAGGATAGTAAATTGGTAGACAAGTAGATAAGGAAACGAGTTCGACTTGTCTACTTGCCTACTTGTTTCCTTGCCTACTTACACGTATTCTAAAAACCCGCCGCGCGTCTTCTCGCCCAGCTGACCGGCTTTCACCAGTTCGCACAGTTTCTCGGCGGGATGGAAGCGCACGCCCAGTTTCTGCTCGAAGTCTTCGAGACCGGCCACGACGACATCGAGGCCGAGCCTGTCCGCCAGCGCCAGCGGCCCCATGCGCTCACCGGCCACGGCCATGCCCGAGCCCGCGATCATCGCCATGTCGATGTCGCGCACGTCGGCGATGCTTTCCTGCACCGCATAGGCCGCTTCGTTGATCAGCGCGTACATCAAGCGATCGGGCGTAAATTCGCTCTGCTTTTGCCCGCCGCTGGTTTCGGCCACCATCGCCTTGACGGCTTCGTCGGTGTTGTCGCCGTAGCCGTAAAAGCCCGCGCCCACCTTCTCGCCGTAGCGTCCGGCCTTGAACAGCTTCTCGAACAGCACCGCACCTTTCATGCGTTCGCCGTATTGCGAATGCAGATACTCGCCCACGTCGTAGCACACGTCCAGGCCCAGGAAGTCCATCAACGTGAACGGCCCCATCGGCCAGCCGTAGTTCACCATGGCCTCATCGATTTCTTGCGCCGTGGCCGCGCCTTCTTGCAGGCATAGCGTCGCCTCGTTGAGATACGGCATCAACAATCGGTTGACAAGGAAGCCGGGGCACTCTTTCACCACCACCGCAATCTTGCGCAGCGATTCGGTGAAGGCCACCAGATCATCGACCGTCTCTTGATCGGTATCCTCGCCTTTGATGATCTCGACCAGCTTCATCACGTGCGCGGGATTGAAGAAGTGCATGCCGATGACCTTCTGCGGCCGATGAGTCGCGCGGGCCATCTCGGTGATCGACAGCGCCGAGGTGTTGGACGCATAGAGCGTGCCTTCCGGGCAAACCTTGTCCAACTCCTGAAAAATGCGCTGTTTCAGGCCCATTTTCTCCGGCACGGCTTCGATCACGATGTCCACGTCGGCGAACTCGCCGTAATCGAGCGTGGGGATGATCAGGTCCATCTTGGACTGCATCTCACCCGCGCTCATCTTGCCCTTCTCGACGCGCGCCTCATAGATGCCGCGAATATGCGCCACGCCTTTATCGAGCATGGCCTGATCGACGTCCTTCAATACGACGGGCAGACCGGAGTACGAAATGACCTGCGCGATGCCCGCGCCCATCGCGCCTGCGCCAACCACACCTGCTTTGAAAATGTACATTGTGCTCTCCTTGGGTAGGGCAAGTTGCCAACTTGCCGCTACACTTCGTCTTTGCCGAACGTAAACAAACTGCCGATCGATTGGGGTAAGGGCAAGTTGGCAACTTGCCCTACACTTCGTCTTTGCCGAACGTAAACAAACTGCCGATCGATTGATGAAAGTAGTTGCAGCGAATCGCTTCGCCGAAGATGGGCGCGACCGGCAGGATGTGCAAGTTGGCCGGCCGCTTCTCCGGCGGAATATAGACCGTGTCCGTAGTGATGATCTCGGTGATCTGCGGCACGGCCGCCAACTTCTCAAACGCCTTGCCCGTGAAGACGCCGTGCGTGCATGACACCCAGATTTCCTCGATGCCCTGTTCGACGAGCACACGGCATAGCTCCACCACCGATCCGCCCGTCGCGATCTCGTCGTCGTAGATCAACGCGCGTTTGTGGCCGCGCGCCGAAGCGCCCGTCAGGCCGGAGATGACGACCCGGGTGTCCGATAGCCGCTCTTTATTGCCAAACGCCATCGGCAGACCGAGCTGTGTTGCGAAGCGCATGACGGACTTGCCCTGGCCGATGTCCGGCGTCACCAGGATCGTGCCCGACAGATCGCGCACCTTGAAGTAGTCGTAGAAGGCGTAACGGGCCGTCAACGGATCGGTCGGCACGGAGAAGAAGCCATGCGCCTGCGGCGAATGCAGCGTCATGGTCATGACGTGCGTCGCGCCGGCGGTGTGCAGCAGATCGGCCACCAGCCGCGCCGTGATCGAAATCCGCGGGGCGTCTTTCTTGTCCGATCGGGCGAAGGAGTAGTAGGGAATGATCGCGTGGATTTCCCTCGCGGCGGCGCTGCGCGCGATATCCAGCATCATCAGCAGTTCCATCAGATGATCGTTGACGGGCGGAGCGAGCGTTTGAATCAAATACACCGCGCGCGATCGAACGCTGGCGCCCAACTGGATGTACAGGTTGTCGTTGCTGAAACGCGAGATCAACGTCTCATCCAGCGGCAAGCCCAGATAGTCGGCGATGGCCTGCGCCAGTGGCCGGTTGGAGCTGCCACTGAAAAAACGGACTTCGTTGGGGTCGAGATGATTGATCGGATCGGTCATAGAACTCCACCTGACTAGTAACGAGTAATGAGTAAGAAGTGCGTTACTCGTTACTCATTACTTGTTACGATTGGCCGTTCACACCTTCAATCACCAGCGCCGCGCCCTGCCCGCCCGCCGCGCACAACGTGGCGAGGCCGTAATGCGCTTTGCGGCGCTGCATTTCGTGCGCCAGCGTCACGACGATGCGCACGCCGCTGGACCCAACCGGATGGCCGAGCGCGATCGCGCCGCCGTTGACGTTGACCCGGCTCCAGTCCCACTCGAGTTTGCGGCCACAGGCAATCACTTGCGCGGCGAAGGCTTCGTTGATTTCGATCAAGTCCATGTCGCCAAGTTTGAGGCCGGCTTTGTCCAGCGCCTTCGGCACGGCATAGGCCGGGGCGATGCCCATGCGCTCCGGCTCGACGCCGGCGAAGCCGTAGCCGCGAATGACGGCCAGCGGTTTCAGGCCCAATTCAGCCGCTTTTTCAGCGGACATGATCAGCATCGCGCTGGCGCCGTCGCTGATGCCGCAGGCGTTGGCGGGTGTGACACTGCCGCCTTGCTTGAAGACGGTGGGATACATCGCCGCCTTCTGCACGGACAGACCCGCGTTGATGGTTTCGTCTTGAGTGATCTGTTCCTTCGCCACTTCCTGCCCGGCCACCTTCTTGACGATCTCGACCGGCACGATCTCGTCTTTGAATTTGCCCATGCGCGTCGCGGCGAAGGCTTTCTTGTGCGACTGCACCGCATATTCGTCCTGTTGTTGCCGCGTAATCTCAAATTCCTCGGCCAGGTTCTCGGCGGTGCGGCCCATCAACTGGCCGCAGATCGGATCGGTGAGGCCTTCCCACAGCGCGTCGGTCAATTGCGAGTGGCGAATCTTTAACCCCCAGCGCGCGTCTTTGATGGTGTAGGGGATGTTGCTCATGCTCTCGACGCCGCCGACGAGATAGATGTGGCCTTCGTCAAGTTGGATGCGCCGCCACGCTTCCACGATCGCGTCCATGCCGCTGTTGCAGTTGCGGGCCACGGTTAGCGCGGGCGTCTCTTTGGGAATACCCGCCATCAGCGCCGACACGCGCGCGATGTTGGGCGCGTCCGACGGCTGCGCGATGCAGCCTGCGATCACTTCGTCGATCGAAGCCGGATCGAGCTTGTTGCGCTCGATCACGGCCTTGAACACGTGCGCCAGCAATTCCCTGGCCAGTATCGTGCGCAGCGCGCCGCCATGATTGCCGACCGGGGTGCGAACTCCATCAATGATGACTGCGTCTTTCATGGTTCCTCCTTGGGTGGGTTAAGCCGTATGTTGGTAAATTTTGAAGTTTAGACTAAAGGGCAACCTAGCCTTGCGGTAAGTTGCCCAGTGGGGTAAGGTTCGTGGTATCCCG
>JACRBO010000490.1 GCA_016219235.1 Chloroflexota bacterium | reverse complement strand
GCCGTAATCGCGGAAGATGACGCCGCACAGGATGTGCATGGCGGTGTGAGTGCGCATCAACTGGTAACGTCGATCCCAATCGATGACGCCGTGAATCACACTCCCGATCGCCGGTGGTTCTCGATCGAGTTCGTGCCAGATGTCTGCACCCTGCTTGCTGACCTTGATCACGTTCCAGGATTGATCGCCCGCGCTGAGCGTGCCCACGTCGTTCGGCTGGCCGCCGCCGCCGGGATAAAAGGCAGTGCGATCGAGCGCAACCTTATTGCCATCAACCGCGATCACGGTTGCGTTGAATTCTTTCAGATAAGCATCCGTGTGATACAGCGCCTCAGTCATAGGTGCTCCTTACGCAGTACGGATTACGCATTACGTGTTGCATGGTGCGTGTTCCGTCCATCGTCGAAAATAAAAACTCCCGTCCACAATCAGGGACGAGAGTGTGAATCTCTCGCGGTACCACCCCGCTTCACAGGCCAACGGCCCGCGCACTTGGCCGGCGACAGAAATCGCCGCGTCAGGGTAACGGTTGACGATACCGGGCAAGCCTAATCACTGCAGCTCGTCATTGCGAGCGCTTTATGCGCAACAATCTCACCAGGTAGAGGTCGGGATTGCTTCGTCGCAATGACTTACGTTTGCTTTCGGTTGCCAACTCCGGAAGGATTTTCAGCCGATCGATCGGGCGCGGCTCACACCCTCCCGCGCTCGCTGACCGCTCAAATCGGCCTACTCGTTTCCATCGCTGTCGATGGGCGGCATTATGCCACAGCGAAAAAGGGGTGTCAAGCAAGCCTATTTGCGCGAGGCAGTTTTCTTCGCCGCCGGTTTAGTCGCTGTTGGCTTAGCGGCCGCGGGCCTGGCAGTTGCCGGTTTGGCAACCGGAGCCGGTTTGGCAGCCGGAGCCGGTTTGGCAACCGGAGCCTTTTTCGCCGCCGAGGTCGATCGGGCCGCACCCTTGCCGGACTTCTTATCGGGCGTTTTGGGTTTGGGTGCGGGCGCGTCTTTGGCTCGTGCTACGGTGCGCGCCTTCGCGCCGGCAGGCACCCGCGCCCGATCGGCGTTGAAGCGATCATAGGTGGTAATCAGGTTGGCCGCGTGCAACTGCTGCACCAGGCCATTCAGTGCGATGCGCGCCTTGCCGCACGACTCGATGTCGTACTCGCGGAGCATATCGTCGCGCGACTGGTTGAGCAGCAAGGCATTGGCCGCCGCGCCCTGCATCTTGTTGAGGTAATTGATGCTGCTGTTGACCGCTTCACCGATCTCGCCGCGCAGGACGATCTCGCCGTGGCCCTGCACCACGTTCTCTAGCGCCATACTCTTGAGCCGCACTAACGACCCCAGCATCTGATCGGCATCGCCATCAACGATATACGGCACCGGCATCACCGTATCCGATGCGAAGAGAATCTTGTCTTCCTTAACATAGATCGTAATGCAGTCTGGCGTGTGACCGGGCGAGTGCGACAGCACCAGCGTCTTGCCGCCGATGCGCAGGGTCATCTCGCCGGAAAAGACAATGTCGGGCAGGCGCAGCCGCACATCGGCCAGGCCGGGGTTCTGTTGCCGGGCCAGCTGCAAACCCGCCTCGCCGCGTGTCATCAACAAGTCACGACACAGTGAGTGGCTGATGACCTGCGCGTTGCGGAACAGGTAGCCGCCGTAAGTGTGATCGGCATGGTAGTGTGTGTAGATCACATACTTGATGCCGGCCGGCGACCGCCGTTCGATGTAGTCGATCACCTGGCGCGTCTCGCTGGGAAACGGCAGGGTGTCAATGACCACCGCCCCGGCGGGCGTCACAATTACCCCGGCCGTGACCTGGGCGTAGAGGCTGCTAGTAAAAACATAAATATCGTCTGAAATGCGCTCGCGATGCATAATCCCTCACTGGACGGGTGTAAGAGTAGCACATTTCAGGTAGCCGTGTCAAATCTAAATGCCAAATGCAGCAATTCTCAATTTGACCTGACTCTTGACATGGGCGTCAAATTGTAAATGGTCATGGGGCCTTTCAGCGGCGCATCACGGGCGGCATTTTTCGGATCAGGATGGTCGGGTCGGGCAAACTGACCACCGTCCACGGCACACAGGTCGACGACGGCTGCGCGACCCGCCACGCCGGGCCGGGCGAGCGGCCCACCGCCGGCAATCCCCACAACGCCGATTGTTTGATCTGCCATGCCAACGGACTACCGCTGCCCCCTGGTGAACGTGAACGGGGCCTGGCGCTTCGTGCCTGACCGGGCTAACATGCCCGCGACCATCACCATTCAGGAGGAACCGCCGCGCCTGGCGTGCCTGGCCTGTCACGCCTATGCCGGTGGCGGCGGCAACAACAAGCGCAGCGATATGTCGCATGCGTTAGCCGCCCCCGTGACCAACATCGACATGCACATGAGCCGGCGCATCACGTGCGTGGACTGCCATCAGGCCGACGATCACCGGATCGCCGGGCGCGGCGTCGATCTGGGCATCGACGAGGGGGTGGCGAGGCGCGCCTGCACCGGCTGCTACAACCCCGCCATCGACACGAGTTACGGGGCCAGGCCGTTTCTTCCGGCAGCGCAACGGGCTTCCTCAGGATTGAGGAAGCCCGTTAAATGTGGATCGATCAGGTCTTCTTGCTATGGTTTTATCGACGGGGAGGGTGGCGCTGCGAAGCGCGTCGGGTGGGGGTCCTGAGCCGTCTATAAATGCTGTCCCCAGTCTCTGGATAGGAACCACACAAAGTCGGCGGGGTCAAATTCATCGTCGAGGATGTCTACCCGGCGGACCTGTTCTGGCTTAAGGCTCAACAGCTGCCCGCCCGACGCGCCCTCATCCGCCCAGACGTGAAGATGATCCGAGTGATCGACCTTGCCCGGGCCGAAGTCCAGCGGCGCGCAAACCCGGCTGAACGGTTGCCGGTCACCTTCCAGCTGAAACGTGACGCGCACTTTGTGCTTTTCATGTATGGCCTGAATGAACCGCTCTTTGAGCATCTTACATCTCCTGAACACAGCGGGATTCGTTATCCAGTCGTTGACGCCATTCGTGTATTCGCTCGCTATTCGTTGACACCCTGCCGCCGATTGAAGATTCGCCTCTCCTCCGGCTCCCTTAGCACCTGGCTAAGGCAACCGCACTTCAACTTCCTGAATCAAGAATTCCAAATTCGGCGCAGTCAGGACCAGGCCCCATGCGGGAATACGATGGTGTTTGATGTTCGGTGGAGTATGCTTGTGATGAGGTACTGAATGCGGGAGAAACGCTGCGGCAGCGTGTAGACGAACCGTTCGTAATCACGCAGCGATTGGAATGGGTTCATGGCGGGCAGTGCGAGCGATCACTTCGGCGAAGGTGGGCGTGCGGGCTTGCAGCGCGCGGATCGTGGTCTGATACTGGTCGCGGCGGCGCAGCCACAGCCGATAGGCGCTGGCCCACGCCGTCCAATCACGTACCCACGCATCGTCGGCCGGCTCTTCGCCGCGCGTGTAAGACGCATAGAACGTCTCGGATAACACGCCATATTTGCGCTCGTAAGTGCGCATCTCGTCTTCGAGCGCATAGATGTCTTGAAGGATATCTTCTAGCGTCATACTGACCCCCTGGCGAAAACGCTGCACCTCGCTGCTTCAATTATAGCACGGCCCTTGTCCGCTTCGTCGTCGACTCGCTAGTCGTTGACACCATTCGTATATTCGATGTCTATTCGTTGACACCCCGCAGCCGATTGAAAATCCGCCGCTCCTCCGGCCCGATCGCCCGCAGCACGATCAACGAGCCGAGATAAACCATCGGACCCGCCACCAGCCCGATCAGCGGCTGAATCGACCACGCGACAAACATCGCCCCGAACATCAGCGCCGCCGAAACGAAGATGCGCCACAACAGGCCAATCCACCGAATTGATCCCAGCGACCGTTCCAGATACACCACGAAGACAAAGCCTTCCACCAACTCAGACAGAATCGTAATCAGCGCGGC
>JACRBO010000489.1 GCA_016219235.1 Chloroflexota bacterium | reverse complement strand
GGTTGATGTGATGACCTCAAATGCAATGGCTGCGCCCACCGGCGTGACCAGAGTAGTGCTAAGGCCCGTAAACGAGGAACCGGCCAGGCCTGAATCGATCACGCGCGATCCGTATGTGCACACCCACGGCCACAGGCGCGCCCAATCGACGTTGAGGGTGGTACCGACATCATTAACGTCCTGAAACAGAACCGACATGCTGGTGGCAATAGCGACCGAGTCCGTCACCACTGCAGTCCCGTTGATGTAGTAGATAACCTCCGACGTTCCCCAGTCGATTCGATAATGATGCGGGGAGCCAAAATAACTAGTGCCCAGATTGACCGGCGTTTCGCCGCTACCTGCATTTGTACGAACCAGCAGGTCCGTCCCATTTGAGTAGAAAATTGCGAACGGAGCTATGGAATAAACCTCGACGCCGAAACCAGCGATCTGGGCAAAACTTGCCTCAAAAGTCGCCGTAAACTCCAGCGTTTGGCCGGGAGCAAATGTATCGCTGGTGCCGGCTGCGCCTTCATTTACGATGAGCTGGCCTCCACTGACCAACGTCATGATAGTCGTACTAAACCAGCCGGCTGGTAATGCATTGCCCGGAAAATCTGTGTCGACCGTGGCAGATACAATCACCTCGCCGTCCAGCCCGCCCACACCGGACGCGCGAACAAAGCAGCCTGTTCCCCCCGAAAAATCTAAAAACGAATCGTCAATTAGCCCGTCCGCCTGTGCCACTCGAAACGGAGTCAGCCCCTGCAACCAACTCACCAGCCCTAACACCAGGGCAAGGCTGGCGAACAGTGTACAACTAACGACATATGTTTTCGAGTTAAGCATGGTTGGCCCTCCTGGTCAGCCTATCGTAAAACGCGGCACGCGCATTCACACCGCGTACTCCAAGCGCCCCCACTAGCAACAAAAATCACAGTGCACTATAACCAAAATGCTGATCTCTGTCAATCAACAATACAGTTCTCAAACCAAAGTTAAAAGATCTCGATTCTACGGATTGACAATCAGCCGCCGCGCCGCTATCTGGCGCGGTGCGACTTGCACGATGTGGCGATACGGCTCATAGTCCGCCAGCGACCAATCCAAACCGAGTACACCGCTCACCTCAGTCAACACCGTCAGTTGCTGCTGAGATTTATCATAAGTCAAGAAGACGGTGCGGGCATATGGCACCATAGTACCCAGCCAGCGATCTTGAACACCGGTGGGCAGAAGCTTGGCTTCGCCATAGCCCACCCCTTCCGGCATGATCACCGCCCCCTGTAAACTGGGATCGTCGTACAGCAACCTGAGCGCCGCTGAGGCTTCCCAGCCGGTGGAGAGGGGCGTGCGCCCCCAATTGGCAAAGCCAGACTGGTCGAGATAGCTCGTCAACACAAAACAGACCAGCGTGCCCGGTTCGAACTGCGGCGCCACCGCAATAAGTTGTGCCCAGATACCGCGTTGTTCCTGCCAGGCCGCCGCCGCATTGTGGCGCACCCACATTTGCACCGCCATCCCCAGCGCGATCAACACGCAAATGGCTGTCATGAAGCCCGCCCGCCAACGCCGCGCATCGCCGCGTGCCAGACGCTTCGTGATCGCGCTCGCCGCAATGACCAGGCACAGCGCTGCGCCCGGCAGTGCGTAAAAATTGACGCGCGAGTAAACGCCATCCAGATTCGGCTCGTACAACAAGATGGTGGGAAAGTAGCCGGCCGCGATCAAGCTTGCCCCGATGAGCAGCGTAAGCCAATCGGGTTTGGCCGAAGTTTGCGGAACTTCCGCAACCGTCGTCGGCTTGCGCCGCGCCCACCCCATCGCCACTAACACCAGACTGCCCAGTACGCCCAACATGATCAATAAAGCCAGCCAATTAGAATCAACCTGTAACAAGCGCCGTACGGGTTCAGTCCAACTCCACCACAACACCTGGAAACCCAGCAGCAAGCGACCCAGCAGATCAGCGATCCCTAATGTCAGTTCACTCAGATACTCATCCTGAATGCCCACCATGCGAAAACCTACGCTGCGCCACAGCGTGTACACGCCGTTCACGCCCAGCGGGATCAGCAGCATCAAGCGGGTGCGCCAGGCCACAGCGCGCTTCAGCACAATCGCCAGCAGCCCAAACGCGATGAATATGCCTAGCTGCGCCTCGTAGAGCAGCAGCGCGCTGGACGACAAAGCCGTCGCAGCCAGCACCCAGCCGATCGTGCGGCGCTTCAAATAAGTCAGCATACAGCTGGCCGCCACCAGCGCCAGCAACCAGCCGAGGCGGGCATGCAGCACATGCGCCAGCCACATTTGAGAAAAATCGGCCGGATACACCAACGTCAAAGCGGCCACCGCCCAGGCACGCTGCTGCCAAGCTGGCCTGAACTGCCGGATCAATAGATAGAGTTGCACGGCGGCCAGTGTGGTAATGAACCAGGCGACCAGATAAAAGGCGTCAAGGTTAAGGCCGAAAACTTGATGAAGAATTTGCAGCGGAGCGTCTAGCAATGGCCGCCGATCGGCCCAATCCACCCACGTCAGAGTTTGCCGCGTCATGGGTTCGACAATCTGGCTCCAATCGTCCATATACACAATCGGAGCGTAAAACGAGGTGTAAGTCACGGCCGCGATCAGCAGCAGGCCGATCACGCCTTTTCGATTAGTCAGGATATCCCTCACAAACGATCAAAACTCACAAGGTGCCTCAGCACTCAGCCACACAGAACGTTGCCCGTCTACCAACCCGATCGAGCTAGCTGCGGCCCGACAGGCCCACCCGCCACAGCACCAGCCGCGTCAGCGTGCGCAAACGATACGTGACCGTCTGACGCAAACCCAGCCTATGCCCGCTGGCCCGGTCAGGCGCGAGCTGCGGAGCCGCCACCCACGATCGGAAAGCGGCCGTGGTTGTCGCAAACGATAAGTCTGATTCCACCAGACGTCGCCCCGCCCCACGGAGCAACTCCAACTCTTGCGGCTGATTCGCCAGGCGTAAGATGTGCGCCGCCAACTGCGCCCAGTCGCCGACTGAGAAATTCAAGCCCGACTGCCGGACCGGCAGCAGATAACTCAACTCGCAACCCGCCGACGTGATGGCGGGCAGTCCGTACGCCAACATTTCAACCAGTCGCGTGCGCGTGCCCAAAATCGTCTCATAGTGGAGCGCATCGATGCTCACGCCGATGTCAGCTAATCGATAATAGCCCGGCACTTCCTGCCAGGGCCGCCAACCCAGCAGGTGAAAGCGGGCCGCATAAGGCGAACGCGCCGCCAGGCTCACCAGACGATCGTACTGCGTCTCGCCGGCCTGATACGTGCTGGCCCCCACCGATACGTAATGCACCCGCGCATCTTGCGCCATCGCATGTTCCAGCGCCTTGAACAACGTGACAACATCGGTCCAGGTGTTGTAACCGCCGCACCACAAGGCCACAAACGCGTCCGAATCCAGGCCCAGCGCCTGACGCAGCATCGCGCGATCGGCATTGTCTTCCACGGCGACGGGTGGCGCACCGGGATAGACCACCTCCACCAGATTGCAGCCAAACGTCCGCGAGTTCAACCGACCGGCCATTGCCAACTCGCCCACCAGCGCCTGCTGCTGCGGAATACCGCACGTGCCGAACATATCGCCGCGCTGCAAGATCTGCTCCATCAACGCGATGGCCGTGCCGATGCCCTGATCGGACCCGCGTCGAAAACGCGCCACTTGCGATATCGTCAGCGGGTCGCCGTACAGGTCAAGCCACATGGGGTGGCGGGTCCTCAGGCGCGTCGCGTACAGTGACGGGTAAAAGTCTACACCCAGCACACACGTCGGATCAAATTGATCGTGCGCGGCCTGCAGAATTCGCGGCCAGCCCACCACGTCGTAGGGCACTTCATACCAGTGCAGATTCTTGGGGAGACTATCCGGCGCAAGCCGTTCACTGCCACGCGGCGCACACAGGCCCACGGTAAGGCCGGCCTCCAGCAACGGCTGGATATACTGCCACGTCCGATAATGCGCAGCCTCTACTTTGGAATTCGGCTGATACGGTGGCGGCGGAAAACCGACGACTAGGACTCGACTCAAGATAGCGCCCCTTCACTTGCCAGGAATGTTTTATCGCCCGGCCGATTTCATCGGCCCGGTCGGCCTTATCGGCTGGCCGGCCTTATCGGCTGGCCGGCCTTATCGGCCCAGCCACTGCGGCCGCGATTTCGTCAACATCGCCTGTATGCCGATCTGAAAATCCTGCGTTTGCACTAGATGCGCCTGCGCCCACGCTTCCAACTGCAACCCCCGATCGATCTCGGCGGCCCCATCGATCACCCGCTTGGCGTAGGTCACGGCCAACGGCGCAGACAAAGCAATTTCAGCCGCCAACGCGTCGCCTCTGGCGCGCAGCTCGTCGTTGGGCACAACGGCATTGACGATACCCAACCGCTCGGCTTCGGCAGAGTCGATCATACGACCGGTGAAAATCACCTCTTTGGCGCGCGCCGGACCGATCAAGCGCGTCAGCCGCGTCGTACCGCCTACATCGGGGATGATGCCCAATCGAGTTTCAGGCAAGCCCAGCTTCGTGCTCCGCGCGGCAAAACGCACATCGCATGCCAGCGCCAACTCCAGACCAAGACCCAGCGCGTAACCGTGCAACAGCGCGATCGTCGGCAGCGAGCATCGCTCGAATTTAGTGACGATTGCCTGAAAAGCGCCGGTCACATTCAACATGTGCGCCGGCCAGTTTTCGCCGAAGGTCTGCGGCAACTGCACAAATGCCTGCAACTCGATGCCGGACGAAAAGCCCGTGCCTTCGCCCCGCACGATGACGGCGCGCGCACCGGGCGTCTGCTCGGCGCAGTCGATCGCCGCGCCGAGTTCTTGCAGCATAGGCCAATGAATAGCATTGCGCTTGTCCGTTCGATTCAGGCTGATTTCGAAGATCTGGTCACGCACTTGTGTCAGAACAAAATCGGGCATGGGTTTCTCCGTCGAGAAGGCTCATTCCATCCAATAGACACACACCTTCAACCAGCGACACACCGAGTCAATTGTACACCCAAGGCGGGCTTTGACAAAGATTTCTGGTGTGTATGGTTGTCTCACCCTCGGCGTGTTAGCTGGTTGGCAATTCTACTGGACGGCCACGCCGCCGAGTTACCTCAACCCGATCTTTCGCGGCACCACCTCGGCCGCGCGCGATCTGGGCTGCAACTTGCTGCTGATCTGCGGCATGGGCACATCGGCCACCCCGACCGATCCGCTACGCCCCGCCTGGCCCGAACTCGCGCCCGATAGCGACTTC
This sequence comes from Chloroflexota bacterium, assembly GCA_016219235.1. The sequence continues at coordinate 16,678 of JACRBO010000489.1, read as the reverse complement.
GTGCCCATCGGCCCGTGGAACACCGATGGGCTGATCGCGGTGAATCCGCTGGATTCTGCGGCCCGCTTGATGTATCTGCAAGACCTCATCGCCGGCAGCACCCCGCAAAAACCCGGCGTATACGCCCGAAAAAATTCGCTATTGACAGAGAATGGTTTTCAGAGTATTATATAGAAAACGTTTTCTCTAGCGTGATATATGGCAACAGATATTCGAGGCATTGCTAAACATCTTGGGTTATCCGTTTCAACGGTATCCAAAGCCCTCAACGGTTACGACAGTGTGTCGGAAACGACACGCCAGCGGATCATCGAGGTTGCGCACGAGTACAACTATTACCCCAGCCGCGCTGCGCGCAGTTTGCGCCGTAACAAAACTGAAAAAATTGGACTCGTTTTGTATACCCACACCCCGCTTTCCAATCGGTCAAGCGAATATTATTTTGAAGTCATTCGCGGTGCAGCAACCGCCTCGGAGAGCATGGGTTACAATCTGATCCTCTATCTCACTGTAGGTAACCAGCTCGATCGGTTAATGAATGTCTGCCGCTCCCACGAGGTGGATTGCTTAATTCTAATGCTTGGCACCGGGGATCTGGATAGTCCCGTGAAATTGCTCAAAAAAGAAAAAATCCCCTTCATCGTGCTGAACAAACATCCTAAACTTCCCAATATCGCCTACGTTGTGTCCGATCACGAAAAAGGCGCGAAGGACGCGGTAGAGCACCTGATCGAATTGGGGCATCAGCGAATTGCCTATCTCGGGCGCGAGGATGACCCTGAAACCAGTGGCGACCGGTTTGCCGGGTATCGCCAGGCTCTTCTCGATCACGGGATCGCACTTGATGAATCCTTAGTGGCCTATGGATCCTCTCAAGCGATGAGTGCCTATCGCGCGATGAAGGAACTGCTAGAGCGACCACTTCGCCCCACCGCCGTTTTTGCCTACAGCGACGGAATGGCGATCGAAGCGATCCACGCCATTTCTGAATGTGGCTTGGTTGTGCCCAACGATATTTCCGTAGTTGGGTTCGACGATCTTCGTGTCTCTTCGGTAACGATTCCGCCATTGACGACGGTGCGACAGCACCTGACCGAATTGGGCAAACAAGCTATTGAAGCGCTTTTGCAGCAATTGGAAGACAAACCCCCAATGCCAGTTCAGCGCACGATTCCAGTGGAGCTGATTGTTCGCCAGTCCTCTGCCAGCCCTGCTCTGCCATAAACCGAGCAGGGTACCTGGCGGAGCCTTGTTTTTTTACCTGCTAGAGAAAACGTTTTCTTCAACCGAGTCAAACTAAGGAGGTGGCACTCAAGTCAGACGTGAAAATTGCGATGGCCCGCTGTACGAAAAAGGATTGGAGTCCACAATTTGTCTCCCAGGAGGAAACAATGTCCCCGCTTGTACGAATTCTGCTAGCAATTGGCTTGTTGGCGACTAGCGCAGTGGCTTGCGCACCGGCAAGTTCCACCGCACTACCGCCGTCGGCAAATGCGACTGGGGCCACCCAGGCGCCGGCATCACCTACCTCGGTACCGGTCACAACGTCGTCTGCTGGAGATATTAAATTGACGATGTGGTTCATGGGCGCGGATATACCGGGGCAAAAAGAGTTCAGCAAGACCGCCGCCCAGAAGTTTAAGGAAGCCACCGGCATCACCGTTGTCGCCGAAACGATCAGTTGGGGCGATGCGACCAAGAAACTCACGACGGCGATTGCGGCTGGTGAGGGACCTGATGTCACCATGCTCGGCAGTGGTGATGTGGCGTACTACTTCCAGAATCTATTGGATCTCACCGACGAGTTTGGCGAGACACTTCCGCCAACGTCCGAATTTGTCTCGGGTGCGTTTGACGGAAACACCTACAACAGCCGCACCTACGCGATACCATACATGGCCCAATTCCGGTCCCAGGCTTATCGCATAGACCTCTGGAGCGAAGCTGGCCTGCCCAATGGTCCCACCACGTGGGCGGAATGGCGCGAAGGCGCACTCAAAATTAAACAGGCGCATCCCGAACTTGACTCGACTCTGGGCATGCGCGGCCAGGGCGTTGAGCAGTATGCCGTTTCCCTAATGTGGCAAAACTGTAGTGACATGATCTCGGAAGATGGGAAAACGGCGACTTTTAATCATCCGAATAGCGTTGAAGCCATCAAGTTCTTTGCCGACATGGTGGCAAACGATGCGACATTTGATCTAAAGAATTCCGAATGGGCGATTGCGGATGTGGGCGCACGCTGGTGGGACGGCAAGCTGGCCTGGACCTGGCTTAGCAATACCTGGGTGCAGTACGGTAAGCCGGATCAGATTACAGCTATGCAGCCCACGGTTGGCTACGCACCGCCGCTGGTCGGCAATAAAGGCTGTCAACGCATGTTTAGCCCAATCAATGGAGCAGGCATCTTTAAGTGGACCAAACAACCCGCCGCCGCGAAACAATGGCTGGCTTTCCTGCTACAGCCGGATATGCAAGCGTTGTACTACAAACTCCTGGGGCACTTGCCCGTAGTGACCAGTGCCTACGACCTGCCAGACGTCAAAGAGGGCGGAGCCGCAAACTGGTTACCCTTTGCTAAACTCAACAAACCGTACACGCTTCATCCGGCTACGTCTGAAGTAGCGTTGCTGCTCGGCAAGATCATCCCGTCCATCTATGCGGCCGTGATTGACAAGAGTTACAACGAGACAACTGTCCAGAAGATCCTGGATGATCTAAACAAGAAAGCCCAGGCTGCTTTGGACAAGAACCCGCCACCACCCGGCTATAGCAACCCGTGGCCCAGGCCAGTACAGTAAGTTTCTTCTTCACGCTGCACAAGTAAGGGTTGGCTTGACAGCCGACCCTTACTCCAGCGGGTGCAGCCAAGTCGCACGCCGCCAGTGATTCGTCAGCCAGGAGGAGGGTAACATGGTAACGCCGCCGATTACAAATTCAAATCGAAAGAATGATCCGCGCAGGCAAGTGTTTGGTACGGTGCGTCAAAGTTGGCGTCGCCACCGACTTGCCTATGGCATGCTTCTGCCGGCGGCGCTGGCGATGGTCATTGTTCTATTTGTTCCAATGCTTTGGGGTGTGCTGGTCAGTTTTCGCGACTACGACAAATCTACGCTCAGCCTCCCAATCTGGGAGGTACCCTTTATCGCGCTGGAGAATTACGCGCGCTCGTTCGAGAACATGGATTTGGAATTCATGCGCTCTTTGCAAGTGACAATTTCGTTTGTGATTATTACCTTGATTTTGAGCGTCGTGCTGGGGCTCGGCGCGGCACTCGTGGGCAACAGTAAATTTCGCGGGCAGACTATTTTCAGGGGGATTATGCTCATCCCCTTTATTTTGCCAGGCGTGGTTTCGCTTACGACCTTTCGCTTTATGCTGTTGAGCGATGGCATTGTCAACAAGGTCTTAACTCAACTAGGCATCATCCAGGAGCCGGTATTCTGGCTGGTCGGAGCGAACTCGTTTTGGGCGATCATCATCGGAGCGGTCTGGTCGCGCTTTCCACTTTTCTTTTTGACGTTTCTTGCCGCGCTCCAAACGATTCCGGCCGATTTGTTTGAAGCGGCAGAAATGGACGGAGCGAACCGGTGGCAAAAATTCCGTTTCATCACTATGCCCTATTTGCGCGGGATTGGCACGATCCTTATCTTGCTGACTGCACTCTGGGCCTACAATAATTTCATGATCCCGTTTGTGATGCTTGGCGGTGGCTATTATCAAGTGCCGCCGCCCGCCGCGTTGCTCTCGGTTGACATCTTGCGAGAATCTTTTACCAATCTCAATTTTTCGTACGGCGCAGCGCAGTCGATCATTATGACGATCCTGGCGCTCTGCTTTGTCGTCATCTACCTGGCCTGGACACGCCCGCAAGAGATTGAAGGAGCGGCTCAATCTGCTCCACGGGCACATCCGCTTCTGCGTGTATTGGGCTTGAGCATCACCACCTTGTTTCTGGTGGGGCTGGGCGTTATCCTGGGCGAACACTTGCTCAAGATTGGAGGCGTGCTCCTGGGCGTCGTCCTGCTCATTCTTGTCATTCGACTGCTTCTCGCTCTCAGCGAACGCATCGCAGTCCGCGCCTTCAAATACCTGGGACTGGGCTTTTTCCTCGTGCTCGTCCTGTTGCCGGTTTATTGGCTCGTCACCAGTTCGCTCAAAAGCGAATCGGAAATTCGTCAGGCGACCTGGTTTCCCATCACGCTTGAATGGGGCAACTATGTAAAAGTGTGGGATCAAGCGCCGCTCGGCCAGTTTTTCCTGAACAGCATCCTCGTTTCGACTGCGGCGATGCTGCTGTCGGTGTTATGCGCCACACTCGCAGGGTATGCCTTTAGCCGTTTTCGTTTCCCAGGTCGCAATGCGTTTGGATTTGGGGTACTGGTCGCGCAGGCATTCCCCCACGTGCTGTTCCTGCTGCCTTACTTTTTGATCTTTTCATTTCTCCAACGGACCCCGCTCCTTCAGGATCTGGGCATCAAGTTCATCGGGCAAGATGTGTACTGGGGTAACATCCTGCTCTTGATTCTCACGTACACGGCGTTTGTCTTGCCGTTTACGCTGTGGCTAATGCGCGGCTTTACCGACAGCATTCCCCGCGACCTCGAAGAATCTGCCGAAGTGGACGGGGCGAGTCGTATCCAGGCAGTGCGGCGCATTGTTTTGCCGCTGGCCTTACCCGGCATCACGACGGTGGCAATTCTGGCCTTCAATCTGGGCTGGAACGAGGTGCTCTTTTCGTCCATCCTTACCAACCCCGACACACGCACACTGGCATTGGGCATCCAAGATTATCGCACCGACCTGGATGTGTTGTGGGGGCTGACGATGGCGGCCGGCGTTTTGATTTCAGCCCCCGTAGTCGTCTTCTTCACTGCGCTACAGCGGTACATGATCTCTGGCCTGACGGCCGGCGCGGTCAAGGGCTAATGGCGAGTCAATCGCCGGGCGTTCAAGTGTACTCCAGGTTTATGAGGAGCTCTATTTAATCAAGTCTCTCGTGCTGAACGAATTGTCCATCGAGCAAAAAATCGGTCAGATGCTTGTGGCGAGACCACCTGTCAACAAAAGCGACAAGGCATATATCCTTGAGTTGATCAAACATCGCGCCCTGGGTGGCATTCATGGGACGGGCCGGTTCCGCCGATTTGATTCCGATCTGGAGGGCGACGAACTGGCTGAAGTCCGGGAATACAATGACATTGCCGATTATCCAATCTTGATCTGTGAAGACATGGAATTTGGATACTCTCGCGGCGAAATCCAGCTTCCGCCACCTCTGGCAATTGCCAGTACGGGTTCCGAAGAGCTGGCATATGAGTTCGGCCGGCTCACGGCGATTGAAGCTAGAGCGGCTGGATACAACACGGTGTTTGGCCCGCTCCTGGATATCGCGCTGAATCCACGCTCTTCCTGTCTGGGGCCTCGGACTTTTGGCGCCGATCAGGAACTTGTCGCACGCCTGGCGACTGCGGCTGTCAAGGGGTATCAAGATCAGGGCATGGTCGTCACGGCCAAGCATTACCCGGGCTTTGGTGAGTCGCACGTAGATTCCCACCTTGGCATGGTCTATCTGAGCGGTGACGAGGAGAGCCTCATCAACCGGGAACTCTATCCTTATATTCGGGCGATGCGGGAAGCCGATCTCTCCGCGGTGATGGTCGGGCACATTATGGCGCCAAAAGTGGATCCGCAGTATCCAGCCTCGCTGTCCCCGAAACTGATTGGTCTGCTGCGCCGGGTCGGCTTTGACGGACTGATAATGACGGACTCGTTTTCAATGGTCGGGGTTACCAACCTGTACGGGATTGAAGAGTGTCATCGGTTAGCCCTGGCGGCCGGGAACGATATGCTATTGACGAATTATCGAATTGGCGCCCGGGCCGCTTATGAATATATGCTCAAGGCCTACAAGGATGGCTGTGTTACTGAACAGCAAATTGACGCAGCAGTAACCCGGGTGATTGCGGCGCAGAACCGCACTTTGAAAAAGCCGGCCCAGCCGCTGATCACGCCAGACGACCGGGCTGTGGCTGAGGAAATGGCCCGGCATGCGATTGCCGTGACGTTGACTCAGGTGGACAGTGCGGCAATTGATGTCAACCGGAAACACTTGTTTATCGTTGCGCAAGGTAATCCTTTCATCCATCCCGAATCCGGGAAACTGTACCATGAAATGAATGGTCTGGAGGTGGCGGTCAAGCTCCTGCAAGAGAAATTTGCCAATTCGGATTTTGTCAAGATTGATGAATTCCCCGGCAAAGCTGAGATGGAGCATGTGCTGAATGTGACGATCCAGTATGACAGCATCGTCATGATTGCGTTCAACAAATCATTGTCGTATATGGGCTCGTCCGATCTCACGGGCAGGCAGCTGGCCCTCATGGAGGCGATTTCTCACAAGCTGGCGGCTGTGGTGCTCTTCGGTAATCCATATGCCGCACGGCAATTTGCCCCGGTACCAAGATTGATCTACGGCTTTGACAATGCGCTTTGCCAGACGTATGCCGTCAAAACCCTGACCGGCGAGCATATGCCGCTAGGACATTTGCCGGTTAAAGTTCAAATGCTCGTGAGTGAAGGAGCCGCCGGTGGAACTACGGGCAGTCATATTTGATCTGGATGGCGTACTTACCGACACATCTCGATATCATTATCTGTGCTGGAAAAGACTGGCCGAGCAATATCACGTCCATTTTGATGAGACAGTCAACGAGCGCTTCAAGGGCGTATCCCGGCTAGATTGCGCCCGATTGCTTTTTCCTGACATCAAAGACGATGCGCGGCTGAGCGCTCTGGCGGATCACAAGAATACCGATTATCTGGCGATGATTCAGCAGATTATGCCGGCCGACCTGTTCGAGGGCGCCCGGGAATTATTACGCGGGTTGCGCGCGCATGACATCAAAACTGCCATTGGGTCGGCAAGCAAAAACACCCCGCTCGTCATCCGGCGGCTTGACATCACGGCTCTGTTCGATGCGGTGACAGATGGAACTGAAGTCGCACGCAGCAAACCTGCGCCCGATGTGTTCGAGTTGTGCGCCCGCAAGTTGAGCGTGGCTTGCTCAGAGTGTATCGTGCTCGAAGATGCCCGGGCGGGTATCCAGGCGGCACTGGCTGCCGGCATGACCGCGGTGGGCATCGGCTCGCGAGAATTTTTGCCCGAAGCAGACTGGGTGGTTAATTCAATACAGGACCTGCATCTTGATCTATTGCGTCGCCTGGTTTGGGAAAACAAGCGATTGAGCAGAGGCGGACAGAACACCTCAGGCGATGACAGCCCGACGATCACTTGAAACACCAGCGCCTCGCGGCTGTCTCAATAGTTGACATTTCCCCTCGCCGCGAGTAAGCTCCGCGCATGTCCCCTGCCTATCGTCATGGCCGCCCCACGATCGGCGTGTTAGCCGGCTGGCAGACCACGCGGCTGATGCGAAGCAATGCCCTTTCTGCGCTCTTCAGTTGTAATGCCGCGCTGACTGTGCGATAATGCACGCGGCAACCTAAACCTTTCACACGAGCACAGTTTTGTGGGTACTTCCTGCTTCGATCAACAGGGCCGCTTCGTTCGCGCCGACTACACTTCGGCGCGACCCTTCGCCAGTTTTTTGCCCGGCATTGCGGGGCCGCTGGGCATCCCCATGTGGGTCTTCTACGTGAATCGCGGACAGGCCATCGCCAGTTTCGGCGTGGGCAGCAAAGACACGCCCATCCTTGAATTTCAACCGGCCAACAAAGCCTATCAACAAACGCCCTATCTGGGCTTCCGCACTTTTTTCAAAATCAACTCCGCGCTCTACGAACCATTTTCATCGACCACTACGCTTGATCGTCACATGATGATCGGCATGAACGAACTGGAACTTCAAGAAGTCAACCGTGCGATCGGGCTGCAAACCAACGTCGTCTACTTCACCGTACCCAACGCCGATTACGCCGGTCTGGTACGACAAGTCACGCTGAAAAATATCTCGGCGCACCCGATCGATCTCGAAGTCCTCGACGGCCTGCCTGCGATCAGTCCGTACGGTGTCAACAACACCGTCTTAAAAGAAATCGGGCGCACCGTCGAAGCGTGGATGGAAGTCTTCAATCACACCACGGGCACGCCGTTTTATCGCTTGCGCGCCAGCGTCGCCGACAGCACCGAAGTCGAAACGATCGAGGCCGGGCACTTTGCTTTAGCCTTCGCTAATTCCGATCAGCTTCCCGCGCTGATCGATCCCAATGTGGTCTTCGGGCAAAATACCACCCTCAGCACCCCCGATCGGTTTGGCGCGGCCTCATTGGCCCGGCTGTTGAGCGAACGGCAGATCACCACCGGCAAAACACCCTGCGCGTTCTTCGGCACGACGGCCACTCTCGCGCCTGATCAAACCCTCACGCTTTACAGTGTGTATGGGCACGTCAGCCATCAGGCTAAACTTGCCGCAATTCAAACCCGCTTGAGCGATATCACCTGCTTCGCCGAAATGCGCGCTCGCTCGAACGCACTGACCCAGCGCCTCACCGACGTGATCGACACGCACACATCCGAACCGCTCTTCGACGCCTACTGTCGCCAGACCTTCCTCGATAACGTCATTCGCGGCGGTTGGCCGGTGACGTGGGAGCCGCGGTCTGACGGGCGTGCTTCGACTCCACTCCGTTCCGCTCAGCATGCGCCCGTCGCGGAGTCAAAGGATGCGTCCGCCAAAGTCTATCACCTCTACTCGCGCAAGCACGGCGATCTGGAACGCGACTACAACGCCTTCACCCTCGCCGCCGAATACTACTCGCAGGGCAACGGCAACTATCGCGACGTGAACCAGAATCGCCGCAGCGATGTTTTCTTCAATCCGCGCGTCGGCGATTTCAATGTGCGGATGTTCATGAGCCTCATTCAAGCCGACGGCTACAATCCGCTGGTCACGCAGGGCAGCACCTTCACCCTGACGCCCGATCAACAGACCGCCGTGCTGGACTTGGCCGCGCAGCCGGAATTGCTGCGCCCAGTGATCGCGCGGCCCTTCACGCCGGGCAAGCTGCTCACGCAGATTGTCGATGCGGAGGTTCAACTGCGCGTTGGGCCGGAAGCGTTCTTAGCGGAAGTCATGGGCCGCGCCGAGCAACACATCGAAGCGACCTTTGGCGAAGGCTACTGGGTTGATCACTGGACGTACAACCTCGATCTGATCGACAGTTACCTCGCCGTATATCCTGATCGAAAACGCGCATTGCTATTTGAAGATCGCTCTTTGCCCTTCTTCGATAGTCCCGCCTTCGTTCAGCCGCGTTCGCGCAAGTACGTTCTCGCGCACGGCCAGCCGCGACAATTCGGCGCGGTGCTGGACGATCACGCGAAAGCCAAACTGATCGCCTCACGCGCCGATCAACCCAACTGGCTGCGCGTCGATCACGGGCGCGGCGAGATTTACCGCACAACGCTGTTTGCTAAACTCGTGTCGCTGGCGCTGGTCAAATTCGCCACGCTCGATCCGTTCGGCATGGGAATCGAGATGGAAGGCGGGCGGCCCGGCTGGTTCGATGCGTTGAACGGCTTGCCCGGCCTGTTCGGCTCGTCGCTGGCCGAGACGTTTGAACTGCAACGCTTGATCAATTTCTTGCTCGATGCGCTGCAAGAGAAACCAGCCGGTTCGCTCGAACTACCGATCGAGTTGAGCACGTTGCTCCAAGAAGTTGTTGCTCAACTTCAGGCTTACAATCGCTCGTCTGATCCACAACGCGATTTCGCTTACTGGGACAAAGTTGCTGCCGCACGCGAAGACTATCGTGCTTCGATTCGATTGGGCCTTTCGGGCGAAACACAGGCGATTGAGTGGACGGCGTTAGTCGATCAACTATCGCTCTTCGCCGCGAAGGTTTCGGCGGGCATCGATCGCGCGATCGAACTAAACGACGGACTGCCGCCAACCTATTTCACATATGATGTCACCGACTACGAAATTATTAAGGACGCCGATGGCACGCCGCAAGTGGATGGTCAAGGTCGGCCTTACATTCGCGCCAAAGCCTTTAGAGCCAATGTTTTGCCGTTGTTTTTGGAAGGGCCGGTCCACGCGCTGAAGGTCCGCTCAAAAGAGGCTGCGGCGCGTTTGTATCAACAGGTCAAGGCGAGTCCGTTATTTGATCGTGCGTTGAAGATGTACAAGGTCAACGCCTCGCTGGCCGATCAGCCGCCAGACCTTGGTCGGGTGCGCGTCTTCGCGCCCGGCTGGCTGGAGAACGAATCGATCTGGCTGCACATGGAATACAAGTATCTGCTGGAAGTGCTGCGCGCCGGTTTATACGCCGAGTTCTTCGAGGACTTCAAGGCCGCGCTCGTACCTTTCCTCGATCCGCCAACGTATGGCCGCAGCCCGTTGGAGAATTCATCGTTTCTGGTCAGCAGCGCACACCCCGATCCGTCACTGCACGGCGCGGGCTTTGTGGCGCGGCTCAGCGGTTCGTCGGCGGAATTCCTGAGCATGTGGCAGATCATGTTGACGGGGCTGCAGCCGTTTGTCGTGCGCGACGATCAATTGCAGTTGATCTTCAAACCGATCGTGCCCGGTTGGTTGTTCACGGCTGAAGGCACACTCTCGTTCAAGTTCCTCGGTCACTGCACTGTGACCTACCACAACCCGTCGCGCCGCAACACGTTTGATACTGGCGTGCACATCCGCCGCGTCGTGCTGCACATCACTGCGACCGAGGATCTTGAAATGGCCGACGGCACAATCGGGGCGATGTGGGCCGAAAAAGTGCGCGCCGGTGATGTGACGCGCATCGATCTATATCTGGAGTAGCCGGCATGGAAGAGATCGAGTTTTCGGTTTTCGATCACTGCGCGGACGCCATCGCCAAATTGCGAGCGGCGCTGGCCGACTTTGAAACCCGGCAGCGCATTCGAGTGCGGCTGACCGTGCTGCCGTTTGCGGGGGCGTGGGCCAAAGTGGTGCAGATGGCGTTGTATGGCGATGGGCCGGATGTCTCCGCGATTGGCACTTCGTGGCTGGGCGACTTTGTGCGCATGACGGCGCTGCGGCCGTTTAGTCCGTCGGAAATTCGCTCACTGGGCGGAGCCGCGGATTTCTTCGCCGCCAACTGGCGCAGCGCGCTGCTGGCCGATGAGACGCCGGGTACTGAACCGACGGTGTGGGCCGTGCCGTGGCTGGCCGATACGCGCATCTGTTGTTATCGCACCGATCTGTTTGAGCAAGCGGGCCTGTCAGCCGCCGATGTTTTTCAATCAGCGGCGCAACTGGCAGCCGCACTGGCGCGTTTGCATGACAACGGCGTCGCGCTGCCGCTGGCGATACCGACCCAGCGTTCGCGTTTAGCCTTGCACACTTTAGCCAGTTTCATCTGGGGCGCGGGCGGCGATTTTCTGGACGAACACAACGGCGCATTGGTGCTGGATCAACCGGCGGCGCTGGCGGGTATGCGGCAGTATTTTCGACTGGGCTACTCGCTCTTCGATGCCGCGCGCGATTGCGGCGAAGTGCAATCGGACACGCTGTTCCGCATGGGGCAGGCCGCCATGACGTTTAGCGGTCACTGGCTCTTGCAAGATCAAGCTTTTGATCCACACGTCAAAGCGCACCTCGGCGTTGCGCCTATAGTGGGTGTGCCCTTTGTCGGCGGCTATCATCTGGCGATCTGGCAATACAGCCGCAAAGTCCCGGCGGCGCTGAAGCTGGTGGATTTTCTGGCCGGTCGCCAATCGCCAACTACGCTCTATCCCGCCTTCGGTTTGCCCGCGCGTCGTCACATCTTGCAAGCGTCGGACGTGCTGCAAGCGCCGCCATATGACGCTTATCTACCCATGTTTGAACGCGGTCGATCATTTCCGGCGGGTCGCATGTGGGGGCTGATCGAAAAGAATCTGGTCGACATCATTCCGCTGATCTGGCAGGATGTGCTGGCGTCAAATGAAGCCAAACTCGACGCCATACTCGATCGGCACATCGGCCCGTTGGCGAACCGGCTGCGGTTGACGCTCAAAGCTTAATCTCGAACGAGGTATCATGACTAACCCGGTTGTCCACGGCTGGCGCTTTTGCGATGAGCGCGGCACGTTTGAATTGATCGATCCGCAGGCCAGCAATTATCTGTATTTCCCGCTGATCAATGAACGCGGCCTCGTGTCGGTGATCACACCCACGCTGCACGGTGATCTCAAACTCGATCAGAACACGTTCTTAACGCTCCCCGTGTCGGTCGAGGATTTGCACACTTCACGCGCGGCTCGCAATTTCTGGGTCAAAGTTGATGGTAAAGAAGCGTGGTCGGTGACGGGCAACTCCGCGTCGCAGATCGCGCGACGTTTCAACGACGATGAAGATGTGAAGCTCGAAGCGGGTTTTTTGTGGCACACGCTCACCCGCATGAACGCAACGCTGGGCCTGCGCGCCGACGTGACCAACTTCGTGCCGCCCGACGCCGATCACGTCGAACTGATGTGCGTCACGTTGACGAACATCGGCGATGACGATCTGACCTTGACGCCCACGGCGGCCATCCCGATCTATGGTCGTTCGGCGGACAACTTGCGTGATCATCGGCACGTCACCTCATTGTTGCAGCGCACTCACACATCAAAGTACGGCGTGTCGGTGAAACCGACGTTGTCCTTCGACGAGCGCGGCCATCAGCCCAATGCCATCACTTATGCGGTGCTTGGTGCGGATGAGAACGGCGTGGCCCCGATCGAATTCTTCCCGCTCGCCGAAGACTTCAGCGGCGAAGGCGGCACGCTCGATTGGCCGGAAGCAATCGTGCGCGATGTGCCCGGAATCAAGGCCAATTGTTCGATCGATGGTTACGAATCGATCGGCGGATTGCGCTTCGCCCCGATCGTGCTGGCCCCCGATCAAAGCCGCGCGTTTATCGTGATCATGGCGATTCTCGATCAGGCCGCATCCCCCGCTGAGTTGATCGAACGTTACGGCACGGCCGCCAAGTTCGATGAGTGGCTGACTCACACTGAACAATATTGGTTGAAGAAACTCGACACGCTGCACGTCGCCACCGGCGATCAGCGCTTCGATCAGTGGTTGAAGTGGGTCACGTTACAACCGACTTTGCGTCGGCTGGCGGGCAACTCGTGGCTGCCCTATCACGATTACGGGCGCGGCGGGCGCGGCTGGCGCGATCTGTGGCAGGACATTCTGGCGCTGTTGATCACCGAAACCGGCAACGTCAGCGAACTGCTCTTCAGCAACTTCGCAGGCGTGCGCGTCGATGGCAGCAATGCCACCATCATCGGCAGCGCGCCGGGTGAATTCAAGGCCGACCGCAACAACATCCCGCGCGTGTGGATGGATCACGGCGCGTGGCCGCTGCTCACGACAAAACTCTACATCGATCAAACGGGCGATCTGAATTTCCTGCTGCGCGAGCAAGCCTACTTCAAGGATCGCTTGATCTATCGCACGCAGCAGCGCGACGATCAGTGGCAAGCCGATCAAGGCACGCAGCAGTGCGCGGCCAACGGCGCTACGTATCGCGGCACGGTGCTGGAGCATTTGCTGATTCAACATCTCACGCCATTCTTCAACGTCGGCGAACACAACATCATCCGGTTAGAAGGCGCAGACTGGAACGATGGGCTGGACATGGCGCGCACTCGCGGCGAGAGTGTGGCGTTCACCGCGATGTATGCGGGCAACTTGAAGCAGTTGAGCGAACTGGCGTTGATGCTGGAAAAACAGGGCGTTTCACACATCGACCTCGCCGCCGAGATGCTGCCCCTGCTCGACACGCTGTACGCGCCCATCGACTACACGTCAATCGCGGGAAGGCACGCGCGCTTAAATGAATACTTTGAAAGCGTCAGTCACACGCTCTCCGGCCAGAAGGCCCGCCTGAACGTGCGCGAACTGGCCGACGACCTCAACGCCAAAGCCGAATGGTTGTTTAATCATCTGCGCGCTCAAGAATGGATCACCAATCACGACGGTTATGCGTGGTTCAACGGCTACTACGACAACGACGGCCAGCGTGTCGAGGGCGATCATCCACTGGGTGTGCGGATGACGTTGACAGGGCAAGTCTTCACACTGATGAGCGGCGTCGCCAGCGACGAACAGGCGCGCACGATCGCACGGTCAGCCGATCGATATTTGTACGATCCGCGGGTGGGCGGCTATCGGCTGAATACCGACTTCGGCGAAGTACTCTTGAATTTGGGACGCTGCTTCGGCTTCGCCTTCGGGCACAAGGAAAACGGCGCGATGTTCAGCCACATGGCGGTGATGTATGCCAACGCGCTGTATCAACGTGGCTTAATCGATGAAGGCTACAAAGTCTTGACCGGCCTGTATCAACACTGCCAGAACTTTGAAGTCAGCCGCATGTATCCCGGCTTGCCCGAATACATCACGCCGCGCGGACGTGGGGTGTATCCGTATTTAACAGGCGCGGCGAGTTGGTACTTACTCACACTGGTGACGGAAGTCTTCGGCATGAAGGGCACATTGGGTGATCTGAGTCTGTCGCCCAGACTCGTGCCTGCGCAATTCGATGTGGCGGGTCGCGCCAGTGTCAGTACGTTGTTTGCAGGCCAACGGTTGGAGGTGGTCTATCACAATCCGGGTGGGCTGAATTTCGATCAGTATGATATCGCGACGATTGAACTTAACGGCGCATCGATCCCCTTTGAGCGCGACGGCGATACAGCCGTAATCGCGCGAAGCACGATCGAGACGTTGGACGCCGCTCAAGCACACACACTGGAAGTGATTCTTAAGGCTAAATCATGAACCCAACTCTACTCGAAATCGGTGACTACACCGGCGAAGGCTATCGGCCCCTGATCGACTATGGTCAATGGCGTGTGGCGATTCTGCGCTACATCGACGAGTTGTTGCCGCAGAATATCGGCAAGATGCAGCGGCACGACGAGACCGACGAGGTGTTTGTCTTGCTCAGCGGGCGCTGCATTTTGTTTCTGGGTGAAGGCGGTGGCTCAGTCGGCGCGATTTACGCTGAGGATATGCAGCCACTCAAACTATACAACGTCAAGCGCGGCGCGTGGCACACGCATACGCTGGATGAAGCGGCCACCGTGCTGATCGTGGAGAACCGCGACACAACCTCGGCCAATTCGCCCGAAGTCGAGTTGAGCGCCGATCAGCGCCGACAGTTGATCGAGTTGACGCGGGCGCTGTGGCGTGAGCGTGTCTAGAAAAAGCGCGACAGCACAAACACCAGCGTAGCCAACACCCCCAACCCGATCAATCCGCTCCACAACAGCGGCCACGGATTGCCATCGCTGACCCACTGCCCGCTGCCATCAACAGACAGCGAGTAGCGCACGGGCACCGCGTCGAGCAGCATGGATCGATCGGGTTTGGCGGGTAGGTACAAGACCGGCTCGCTGGCTTCATCGCCCAACTGGGCTTTGGGCAACGACTTCGAATTCCCCTGATGCAGCTGACCGTCCTCGGCCTGAAACTCAAACGCATACTTCAGCACCGGCTGATCGTTAACGGTCGTGCTTGTCGGCGTGACGTTGATCCAGCGCGCATACGCCAACCGACCCGTCGCCAGTAAGTGAATCTGCCGCCAGCCGCTCACCGCGCCAACCAACAACATCACACCGCCGACGAGCGGGAAAATGCCGACAAACAGCGCCGTCCAGCACGGGAACTGCGTGCGCCGCGTGTCCTGCAACTGCGCCACGCTCGGCTTATCGGGCAGATACGTCACCGGCACGCGCTCACCTTTGGACCAGATTTGGCCGGTTGAATAACTCGCGCCGTTGACTTCGGACTCGTTCCTGGTGCGAAACGTGAAGCGATATTCGTAGATCGCTTCATCGTTCTCGCTGGCGTTGGTCTCGTTCACTTCGATCACAGTCGCGGTGGCCGTGGCCGTAGCCGAACTCAAACGCAGTTCGTCCAATGGGCGAACATCGCCAGAGAAGATCGCGACAAAGAACATGCCGGCCAGAAAGAAGACCGCGCCAAACATACCGATCATGCCCGGAATTGCGGACGCGATCACCGTCAGCGGCACGCGGCGCGGCGGATCAGCCAGATACGTGATGCGGCCACCAGTCGTCATCATCGGCCTCCTATGCCGCTGTCTCGCGCAACTTTTCCCACTCGGGCCGCGTGTCCTTCGCTTCCAGTTGCTGCCGCAGTTCGATGATCTGATCGCGCAGCAGCGCGGCCTTCTCGAACTCCAAATCTTTAGCCGCCTGCTTCATGTCCTTTTCAAGATCTCTGATCAAGCGCGCCAGTTCGTCCTTGGGCATCTTGCCCCCGGCTACATACGACTCGCGCTCTTCAGCCAGTGTATACGCCGACTCATGGCTGATCAGATCGCGCACCGCCTTGACGATGCTGGCCGGTTCGATGCCATGCTCCTGATTGTAGGTCTCCTGAATCTGGCGGCGGCGATTCGTCTCGTCGATCGCGCGCCGCATCGAATCCGTGATCTTGTCCGCATACATGATGACCTTGCCATGCACGTGGCGGGCCGCGCGGCCGATGGTCTGAATCAACGAGGTCTCGCTGCGCAGGAAGCCCTCTTTGTCCGCATCCAGAATCGCCACCAGCGAAACTTCCGGCAGGTCCAGGCCTTCGCGCAAGAGGTTGATGCCCACGACCACATCGTAGGCGCCCAGCCGCAGATCGCGCAGAATCTCGATGCGTTCAAACGTCTCAACTTCACTGTGCAAATAATG